>CAYJLO010000039.1:0-26842 GCA_964370835.1 uncultured Desulfovibrionaceae bacterium | reverse complement strand
GTAAAGTGTTATTGATGGCTCTTATGCTGACAGTGATGACAGCAAGTGTAGCTTTAGCAGAAATGAAGATTGGCGTAGTTGATATGCAAGTAATTGCCACTGAAAGCGAGCCAGCAAAAGACGCTAAAAAGAAAATGGACGCAAAGTTTGGTGCTGAAAAGGCTGAACTTGAAAAGCAAGCTAAAAATTTGCAAGCCAAAGGTGAAGCTTTACAAAAAAGCCCCACAGAAGCCAAACAAGTGGAGTTTGTGAAGTTAAAGCGTGCTTTTGATGAAAAACAATATAAGTTTGCGCGCAATGTAGAACAAGACGAAGTGAAAATTCGCCAAGAAATGGTAACCCTTGTTTTCCGCGCTTCTTATGAAGTTGCTCAAGCTAAAGGTTTCAACTATGTGGTGGATATCACCGCTGGTGGCGTACTTTACGCTGACCAAAACATGGACTTGACCCAGGACGTACTGGCCGAAGTGAATAAGCTTTGGAAAGCCGGTGCCACAGAAAAGAAGTAGGTAAAAAATTTACTCGCAAGAGTTTGTGCCCTCCAAATATGGTGATATCTTACGAGATGCCAGCTTTGGGGGGCATACCAATGTTGGAGTTATTATGAGTCAAACAACGCCCATGGATTTACAGCAAATACTTTCCATCTTGCCCCACCGTTACCCTTTTATGTTGGTGGACAGAGTAGAAGAACTCGTACCCGGGTCTCACATTAAAGCTTATAAGAATGTGACCTATAATGAACCTTTCTTTCAAGGTCACTTTCCAGAACTCCCCATCATGCCCGGTGTGCTTATCTTAGAAGCCTTGGCTCAAGTGGGTGGCTTGTTAGGCGTGGCGCAAATGGAAGACACCAGCAAAAAGCTTTTTCTCTTCACCGGTTTGGAGAAGGTTAAATTCCGCAGGCAGGTTGTTCCCGGTGATAAATTGGAACTACACTGCTCCAATCCCAAGTGGAAATTACAGCTTTGCAAAATGGAAGCAAAGGCTTTTGTGGATGGTAAGCTTGTGGCAGAGGCCACCATCACCGCCGCCATCACCGATAGGCCGTAGCTATTTTTTTAAGCCTTGTGCTCAGGTACAAGGCTTTTTTTGTTAAAAAAGGGAGCTTGCGTGGAAAATTATAAGCTAGATCCAGAAAAACTGTGTCAAAGTATTGCCCTTTTACGCGGTAAAAAAGTGCTTATCCTTGGCGATGTCATGTTGGATGTATATCTGCAAGGTGATGCCAGAAGAATTTCCCCCGAAGCTCCTGTGCCTGTGGTGCATATTCAAAGCGAGAAACATTTACCTGGTGGCGCAGCCAACGTGGCGCGTAATATTCGCGCTCTTGGCGGTTTACCCACGCTCATAGGGCTTTGCGGAGCCGGACGCGATGGGCAAAGCCTTGTGCGTCTTTTGCAAGAAGCCTATATTTCAGCCCATGTATTTCAAAATACAGGGCGAAGCACCACAGTCAAAACACGCATCATGGCGCAAAATCAGCAGATGCTACGCTTTGATAAAGAAGATTACCTCCCCAATTCCCCAGAAGAAAATGCGCACTTGTGCCATGCTCTGGACTCCTTGTTGCCCATACACGATGTGCTTATTCTTTCAGACTATGCCAAAGGCCTTGTGTCCAGCTCCATCACAGAGCACATTCAAAAAATTTGCCAAGAGCAAGAACATGGCGGACAGGTCAGGCCGGAAATTTTTGTGGATCCTAAACCGCAAAACGCTGCCATTTATGGGCATACGGCTCTTATGACACCCAATAGGGGCGAAGCTTCGGCCATGGCGCATATGCCCATTGAATCGCGTGACGATGTGCTCAAGGCCGGACGTTATATTTGTGACACGTATCAATGTCGTCAATTGCTCATGACCCTTGGTAGCCAAGGAATGGCACTCTTTTTGGCCGATGGTTCCGTGTGGAATATAGCCACCCATGCTCGCTCCGTATTTGACGTGACCGGCGCAGGGGATACGGTCATTGCCTCTTTAACGCTGGCTCGCGCCGCCGGCATTGACCTGTTGGATGCCTGCTTCATAGCCACCTATGCCGCTGGTTTAGTGCTGGAGCATGTGGGCGTGGCCTGCGTGAGCAGTGAAGATATTTTACGAGCAGTGCAGTATGGCACGGCTCCCATGTGTGAACGTTGGGCATAATATGCAAGAAGAATACAATAATACCACACAGCAAACACTGCCTCCACCACGTAAGGTGGCGCTGGTGCACTATTGGCTTTTGCACATGCGCGGCGGCGAAAAAGTGCTGGAAGCCTTGTGTCGCATGTATCCAGAGGCGCATATCTACACCCATGTGGTGAATAAAGAAAAGCTTTCTCCCTTGCTTCAGTCAAGGGTTATTCATACAACGTTCATTCAGCGTTTGCCCAAAGCCCTTACATGGTATCAAAAATACTTGCCTCTCATGCCATTGGCCTTGGAGCAATTGGATTTGACGGACTATGATCTGATCATTTCTTCGGAGTCTGGGCCGGCCAAGGGCGTGCTTACCCGCGCCGATGCCACGCATGTGTGCTACTGTCATAGCCCCATGCGTTATTTGTGGGATTTTTATCCGCAGTATTTGGCCTCTGCTTCAAGCTTTGTGCGTCTGGCCATGCGTGTACTTTTTTCTTCTTTGCGTCAATGGGATGTGCTTTCGGCGCAAAGGGTGGACTACATAGTGGCCAACTCTGCCACGGTGCGTAAGCGCATTGCCAAGCATTGGCGGCGTAAGGCCCATGTGGTGCATCCTCCTGTGGACATGCAACGCTTCCATTTGTCCACCGAGACTCGGGAAGATTTTTATTTTTGCATGGGGCAATTGGTGGATTATAAACGTGTGGATATTGCCATTGAAGCCTGTTTACGCCTGAAAAAACGTCTTGTCATCGTGGGTGATGGCGAAATGCGCAAACGCTATGAGGCCTTGGTGCAACAGCTTGCCACAGACGCCGCCCATGCTTGGCTCATAGAATTTAAGGGGCGTATGGATGACGCAGGCGTGCAGGATTTATATAATCGCTGTGCGGCCTTGCTCTTTCCCGGTGAAGAAGATTTTGGCATTGTGCCTCTGGAGGCCATGGCCACCGGTGCTCCGGTATTGGCCTATGGTAAGGGCGGAGCCACAGAGACAGTGTTAGATGGCGAAACGGGGTTCTTTTTTCATGAGCAAAATGCTGAAGCCATGGCGCAATGCATACAACGCTTTGAAAGTGTGCGGCATGAGTTTTCAGCGCAACGCATTCGCAATCATGCCATGAGCTTTGACGAAGAGCGTTTTTCCAAAGAAATGTTCCATCATATTGAGCAGGCTCGAGTGCAGGTGGCGCAGTATTAGCGTGGTACGCCGAAGCGCTTGGACCTCGAGTCAGCAAGCTTTGTAAGATTTTACATAAAAAAAACGCCTCCGTGCAGATTTTGCGCAGAGGCGTTTTTTTATGAATTATGCGAGATGGGCGCGAATTATTGCCACCTTTTGGCATGGGGTATGCGCGGTGCTAAAAAGCGAATGGAACTGGTGTCTATGCAGCAAAGTTTTTCAGCGCAAACATCCTTGGTATTGGTGGCAAAAGAACCAAGCTTGATGCTATAAATGGCGCTTTCTTCTAGGGAGCAGTCAAAAAATTGTAAGCCCTTCTCGTTGACGTAATAGGCTGTGGTCCAATGCTTATTGATGGGCTCGCCTTGCGGCATGAGATAGCGTAAAAAGCGGAAAACAACGCAATGTCCCATGAGGTTATTTTGCTGCACCTTGGTGACGCCATTGAGGGCGCTGGGGTCGCCTTTAAGCACATTAGGGGCTAGCCATTCTGTGATGCGTGTCCAAACTTCTTCTTCGCTGGGGTTAGGCTCATTTTCGAAGGGTTTTTCCACGATGAGGGGCAGCTTTTTGCTTTGAATGCTGAGCATGGCATCCACAAGGGCGATGTAGTCAGTTTGTTGCTCCAAGACGGCCTTAAATACTTTGGGGTTTTGTGCAAGGCCCATGAGGGCTTCGTGGAAGATATCTCGCCCGTGCAGGGTGCGGATATGATGTGTGACTTTCAGCGCATTGAGTACGGCGTAGATTGCGCAGAAAACATCTATTTTTCCTTGAAAAAAAGGTTTCATATGGCCTCCGAATTTCAGTATATACCAGCGTGGGGAGCAATGTCAAAGAGAGGGGGGCTTTGCACGGAACCCTACCTTAGAGAAGAGCTGTTCCCCACGGTGATGACCTCGCTTTTAACGGAAGTAAAGGTTAAAAAATTAAACTAATTATCCGCTATTTGTTCAAACGTTGACAGAAAGATACAAGCTTGCTAACTTCGTAAAAGTACATGCTTTGAGCTTTGCGTGCTCTTAAAAGTGTGAGCTCTTACAAAGCTTTGTATTATATGAAGCATACAAATATCAATCTTGTTAATTATATAACGGAGAAGACTATGAACAGTGCAGAATTTTTAGAAAAAGTTACTCAACTTATTGAAGTTGCCGAGCCAGAAAAAGTTACTCTCACAACCCCTCTTGAAGAAGTGAAAGAGTGGGATTCTTTGGCTGTCATGACCTTTCTTAACTTTTGCGATGAAAATTTTTCCGATTCTCCAGATGTGGACGACCTTTTTGCGTGCAAAACCTTTGAAGACGTGTACAATTTGGTAAGTGCGAGTTAGCCCATGCGTACCAGTGCTATAACTTCCATTGCCTCAGCGTTCCCGGCTCAAAAGCTCACCAATGAAATGCTTGAAGCTGAATTTCCTGAGTGGAGTGTGGATAAAATTTCCAGCAAAACAGGTATTGCCACCCGCTATATTGCAGGCGAAAACGAAACGGCACTGGATTTAGCCATAGCTGCATCTAAGAAACTTTTGGAAAAAACACAGATTGATAAAAGCAGTATTGATGGCATTATTTTCTGCACACAAAGTCCAGATTTTCCCATTCCTGGCAATGCCTCCCTCTTGCAAGACGCTTTGGGGCTTGCTCCCACCGTGTATGCCCTTGACATGAATCAGGGTTGTAGCGGCTATGTGTATTGTTTGGCCACAGGGCATGCGCTCATTAAGTCCGGCATGCTCAAGCGTGTTCTGCTTATTACAGCAGAAACTTTAACCAAGCACCTTGGCCCCATGGATAAATCTGTGCGCACCATTTTTTCTGATGCCGGAGTTGCCACATTATTGGAAGCAAAGGACGCCGACCAAGACAACTTTTTGCAATTTAATTTTGAAACCGATGGTAGCGGTGCTGGGCATCTTATCATTCCCCAAGGTGGGTGCAGGCATTTAGCTGCAGACCATGTTATTGCGCAAACTGCTGTTAAAGATGGCTTACGCTCACTGGATAACCTTTTTATGAATGGTCCGGAGATTTTTAATTTCTCCATTAAATCCGTGCCGGCTTTGGTCATTAAAACATTGGAAGATAACGCCCTAAGTGTGGACGACATAGATTACTTTGTTTTTCACCAAGCCAATACATTCATGTTGGAAAGTCTGCGCCGTAAGTGCAAAATCCCCCACGAAAAATTTGTGGTGACCACGCAAGATTTTGGCAACACAGCATCTGCTTCCATTCCCCTCGCCCTTGAATCCATTGTGGGACAAAATAAAAAAGTATTTTTGGTAGGCTTTGGCATAGGTCTTTCTTCTGCCGCATGCATTACCACCGTATAAAATGTTCCCCTGTATGTTAGACATGCAGGGGGATTTTTTTTATACGCTTACGCTTTACATCTAGGATGAGGGAATCCACCGTTATGCCCATACATGACACTGCTTTTGAAAGTACCCTTTCAGAAGCTAAAAAAACTATCTATGCAACTTTAGATCAAGAAAGCAAAAAACAACTTTTTCAAACTTTAGATGCGCATATACAAAGTCTTGTCAGTCCAACGCATGGTGGCTACTGGGCTTTAGCGCCTCAAGTCCAAAAGCTTTTGCAAAATTTACCAGGACAAGGCGAGGAGCAAAAGGTTCTTTGCTTCAAGGCTCTTATGTTGGAACTCATTGACTATCAACTTAAGAATAACATATTTTTTATACAATCAGAGAAGCTACACAACCAAGCTCAAAAACGATATGGTTTGCTCATAAGAAAGCATCTTAAATATGAGATTAGTCATTATACACATACGCGCGATAGCCTTTTAAAAGACTTTGCTCTTTGTACGGGAAAACTCATATCAACAGGTTTAACTCTTTATAATATAACAAAATTTCCAAAGTCTTACTTGTTGCGAAATTACAAGCATTTGGCCTATTTTCTTTCCATTAATGCCTTTGGCACCATGTTGGAAGGGCATATAGATGACAGATGCTATCAACTTTTTAACATTAAGGGTTGGAAGGAAGGCTATGGGCTGACTTCTGAAATTATGCGTATTTGTCCGCAAATACGAGGAGTCTTTGGGCGTAGCTGGTACTATGACCCCATAGTGTTTAATAAAATTTCCCCCGAACTTAAATTTACCAGTACTTTTCAATTGGAAAACGGCGCAAAATTACTCACTGCCAAGGCCACGCAGTCGGATATTGATTTTGCCACTTCCCGCTCTTCAGTGCGTCAACATCTGTACAATGAGGGACTGTATACCCCGCAAGGTTATATCCTCATGTGGGATAGGAAAAACATCATGCGCTGGGCTCAAACTCTTGACCAAATATAAGCAACACCATGTACAAAGTAAAATTATTTTGCCTACGTATGGCAAAAGCCTTGGGGCTTTTTGCTCTAGCTCGATATAAAACCCGTGCGTCTTTGCGTATTATTTGTTGGCATGGCTTTTCCACCGATGATGAGTGCAAGTGGGCTGGGGGTATTATGCTCACTCCCCAAAGCCTTGAAAAACGTCTGCAAAGCTTAACAAAACACTATACGGTTTTAAGCCTTGATGCGGCCGTCCAAGCTTTAGAGGCAGGCACACTTGCGTCCAATGCAGCAGTAATTACGCTGGATGATGGCTTTCAAGGCACAGCCACTTTGGCTCACCCTCTCTTTAAAAAATATAATGTTCCCTATACGTTATATCTCACAACCTACTATACCAACAAAGATATACCCATCATAAATTTAGTGCTCAATTATGCTCTATGGAAAACTTCTCTTGAAAGTGTTCGAGTGGATCCATCGGGTGTCACGTACGATTTGTGTGATAAAAAACAAAAAAGCGCCTTGTTTGATGCCATGTTTCAAGAGATAGACGCTCTGGATACGCTGGAAGAAAAAATGGCCGCCATGAAGGCTTTTTTAGAGCTTTTACGTTTGGATGCCCAAGAGGTGCTTTCTCGTCCATGGCTTAGGCTTCTTAGCCATGAGCAAGTTAGGTCTTTACACCAAGATGGCGCCGACATTCAATTACATACGCACAGACACCGTTTTCCCGACGACGATGCCTCTCTTGTCAAAGAAGTGCAAGAAAATGCCCAAGCCATACAAGAAATTACTGGGCATGTTCCCACACATATATGTTATCCCAGTGGTGCTTATAGGAACAATGCTCTTTCTGTTTTAGAAGGCTTAGGCATTAAGAGCGGCACAACATGCCACTTTGGCCTCAATGAACAAGGCCAAGATCCTTTATTGTTAAAACGATTTTTGGACTCGGAATTCGATGATATTATTGAATTTGAGGCTCATTTGTGTGGTGTTACCACCATATTGAAAAAAGCCTTACACCGTACATAAAAAAGCACCGTAAGCGTATACCTTACGGTGCTCTCTAAGGTTAAATATTCTAAGCGCCTATTGCTAAAAATTATGGCGGCAAGAACATCGATAAACGATATTTCTTGCCGCCATAACTCTATTTCAGTGTAAGCTATGCTTTTTTGATGGCTTCTTGTAAGTCTGCCACTGCGTCGGTGATTTCCCAGCTAAATTCTGGAAGCTCACGACCAAAGTGACCGTAGCAAGCGGATTTCTTGTAGATGGGACGACGTAAATCCAAACGCTTGGTGATGTAGTAAGGACGCAAGTCAAATACGTCACGTACGGCGTTGGTGAGTTGTTCGTCGGTGTATTCGCTGCTGCCCATGGAAGATACCAATACGGACACAGGCTCAGCTACGCCGATGCAGTATGCAATTTGCACTTCACAAGCGTCAGCAAGGCCGGCGGCCACCACGTTTTTAGCAATGTAGCGACCCATGTACGCGCCGGAACGGTCCACTTTGGAAGGGTCCTTACCGGAGAAAGCGCCGCCACCATGGTGACCGTAGCCGCCGTAGGTGTCGTTGATGATTTTACGACCGGTGAGGCCGCAGTCACCCATGGGGCCACCCACCACGAAACGACCGGTGGTGTTGATGAAAATTTGGCAATCTTTTTCTGTGAAGAAACCGGAAGGCTCAAGCACAGGGCGGATTACATGGGCGCGCACGGCTTCTTCGATGTCGGCTTGGCTTACGCCGTCGGCATGCTGGGTGGAAACCACCACGTTGTTGATGGATACGGGTTTGCCGTCCACATATTCAAAAGAAACTTGTGTCTTACCGTCGGGACGGAAAAAATCCACGATACCGGCTTTGCGCACGCGGGTCAATTGCTGAGAAAGTTGGTGAGCCCAGTAGATGGGAGCAGGCATGAGGGTGGCGGTTTCGTTACAAGCAAAACCAAACATCATACCTTGGTCGCCGGCACCTTGATTTTCAGGATCCACACGGTCTACACCTTGAGCGATGTCGGGGGATTGCTTATCGATGGAAGAAAGCACGGCGCAAGTTTGCCAGTCAAAGCCCATTTCGGAGCTGTTGTAACCGATTTCTTTGATGGTTTCGCGTACCACTTGGGCAAAGTCAGCATAGCCCTTGGTGGTAATTTCGCCGGCAACCACGGCCATACCGGTGGTTACGAGGGTTTCGCAAGCCACGCGGGAATCTGGATCTTGCTCAAGCAAGGTGTCCAAAATGGCGTCGGAAATTTGGTCAGCCACTTTATCGGGATGGCCTTCGGTCACAGACTCGGAAGTAAAGAGGTATTTACCCTTGGGGAATTTCATGGGGGCTCCTGTTAAAGAAGAATATTATCAATGAGCCTAGCCTTACCCATGCGCACTGCACAGGCCAAAAGCGAAGCTTTACCTACTATTTCTTGCGGCTGTAAAGTGGCCGCATCTACCACTGTCAAATAATCCACCTGCCCAGAAGGCAAGTTTTTAGCCCAGCGTTCACGCAAAGCGTTTAGCAAGGTGGGCACATCCTTTTGGCCTTGAGCCACTGCGTCCTTAATGAAACGCAAGCCTTGCTGAATGTGCGGAGCTTCGGCTCTTTCTTGCTCGGTGAGGTATACATTACGCGAGCTCATGGCCAGGCCATCTTCTTCGCGAATGATTTCATGCCCCACAATGTCTATGGGCACATTGAGGTCTTGCACCATGCGGCGAATAATGGCCAGCTGTTGCCAATCTTTTTGACCAAAGACGGCACAATCAGCTTGGGTAATCATGAAAAGCTTAAGCACCACAAGGCACACACCATGAAAGTGCGTGGGGCGACTAAGACCGCATAAACCTTGCGATAGGGCAGGCACAGCCACTGTGGTGGCATGGTCTGGGTCATACATGGCGTCCACTTCCGGCGCAAAAAGCGCGTCCACGCCGAGGCTTTGAGCAATGCTGGCATCGCGTTCAAAATCTCTGGGGTAGGAGGCTAAGTCTTCACCGGGGGCGAACTGCGTGGGATTCACAAACAAAGATACCACAACCTTGTCACCCAAGGTGCGTGCATGACGCATGAGAGCCTCATGGCCCGCATGGTAATAGCCCATGGTGGGAACCAAAACAATACGCTGCCCTTCAGCATGCCATTGTTTACAAAGAGCCGTTATGGCTTGAGTTTCATTTAGTATCTGCATATCAAGTTATAGTAA
The DNA here is from genome assembly GCA_964370835.1 of uncultured Desulfovibrionaceae bacterium. Lineage (GTDB taxonomy): Bacteria > Desulfobacterota > Desulfovibrionia > Desulfovibrionales > Desulfovibrionaceae > CAYJAD01. The sequence continues at coordinate 17,002 of CAYJLO010000039.1, read as the reverse complement.
TATGGTTTATATTTTTCCCCTTATACACGCAAGATGCAATTTTGTCTAGCGTGCTTTTGTGGCGGAAGAAGCTTTGTAATTTTGCGAGCTTCGAGGTGTTTAAATGCTTTTTATCACGTGATGTACAGCTTAACAATAGAGGAAGCATGCATGCAAGAGCGCCATTGCTTATGATATTGCATCATGGGCAATGGCGCAGGTTCCAAGGAAGGAAATGTTGGGGTATGTCTTTATGATATGAGAATACGTATTTTATTTACTGGCATTGGATGCAAGTGCTTTTAAGAGCCCTTGCATCTTACCCAGAACTTCATGGTCTGCTTTGACGCCGTAAGGGGCAAAGGTCATGGCCAAATTGGGATAGGTGACCACGGTTTTGCCGTCAGCATTTTGCGAAATGAGTATTTTTAGCGGTAATTCCATGCCAATGCCGGGGAAGGCTTGCATGAGCTTTGTACCCACAAGGGGGCTACCAAAGACGAGAACCGTGGTGGGGGCCAGTTCCAGCTTCACATCACTGGCATTTTTGGCATGGTCATAGGTGGCAAAGAGGGTGAGATTTTTACTTTGGATGAAGCTTATGGCTTTATCCACCACCGAAGCAAAGGGAAGATCTGACACCACTTCATAAGATACCATGGGGGACTCGCTGGGAGCTGCATGGCTTGGATGTATGGTGGTGAAGAAAAGAAAAGCAGGGAGCAAAAGATACAAAAAGGCATGTTTAGTCAAAGACATAAAAACTCCTTGTCATGTACTTTAAAAGGGATAAGAGGATTTTTAACGCCAAGAATAAGGCTGATGAGATACTCTACTTGTTAACTATGTTTTTGTAAAGGGTATACTTTGATATAAAAAAAGCGGCGTGACTTAAAGCCACGCCGCCGGAATGCTTTAGGCTTAGGGCCTATAATTCGTCAGGTAACTCTTTGAGTTGTGCCCAAGAATATACGGGACCGTCCACGCAAACATAACCGCTACCGATATTACAGCGACCGCAAATGCCGATACCGCATTTCATGCGCTTTTCAAGGGTGGTGATGATGTTTTCTGGGGCAAAGTTAAGCTTAAGCAGAGCTTCCACAGTGAACTTAATCATGATGGGAGGACCGCAAAGCACAGCCACAGTTTTGCTGGGGTCTGGACCGATGTCGGTGAGCACGTGCGGGATAAGACCCACTTTGTGCGGCCAACCTTCGGAAGGGTTGTCGATGGTCAAGTGACAGTTCAAATCTTTATCACCCATCCAGCCTTCAAGCTCATAGCTGAAAGCCATGTCTTGAGGGCTACGAGCACCGTAGAGCAAGCTCACTTTGCCGTAATCGGCTTTGTGATCGAGCACGTCCAGCATGATGGTACGAATGGGAGCCATACCGATACCACCGCCGATGAAGAAGATGTCCTTGCCCTTCCACTCTTCGCGAGGGAAGCAGTTACCAAGGGGGCCACGAACGCCCACTTTGTCACCCACAGAAAGCTTGTGCAATGCTTCGGTCACTTCGCCTGTGCGCATGACGGAGAATTGCAAGTATTCCTTTTGGGATGGTGGGCTGTTAATTACAAAGGTGGACTCACCGGCGCCAAAAAGGGACAATTGACCCACTTGACCGGCAAAGTGCACAAAACTTTTACGAGCTTCTTCGTCGTCGATGACAACGCGGAAGGTCATGATATTATGTGTTTCCTTAATAACCTCGATGACCGTTGCCACGTGTGGCAAATAAGGGTTCGGTCCAAGGTTGATTGGGGTAAACTTTTGTTCTTTTTTATCAGTAGACACTTTAGCTTTTTCCTTTACAGCTGGAACTCCAGCCTTTTCTTTTACAGCAGGCACTTCAGCTTTGTCTTTCACCGCCACGGAGCTGTCTTGTTTCACAGCCACGTCGGCAGCCGGTTTCACGGCTGGGGGTGTTTTTTCCTGCACGGCTGGGCTCGTGGTTTGAGCCTTTGCCGGCGGGGTAACTTCACTTTGTGCCAAAGCAGCTTGTTCGGTGGTAGTGCTGGGCGCAGTAGCTTCTACAGGTGCCGCTGTTTCGGCCTTGGGTGTAGAACTGGTTTCTGTTGCTACTTTTGCCGCCGCTGTCTTAGATGCTTTGCTTGGTGCTTTGGCAGCCGCTGGCTTTTTTGCCGCAGCCGGTTTTCTAGCACCTGTTGGCTTCTTTGCGCTCATGTCTACTCCTTACGCCTTTTTTGCAGTGGCAATGCCTGCCAATACTATGGAGCGTATGTCAAGATGCACTGGACATTGGCTTATGCAACGTCCGCAACCATTACAAGAAAAGTTGTCAGCCCATACCTTGGGGTAGTTGCTGAACTTATGCGAAACGCGGTTACGCATACGGAAAGCCTTCTTGGTACGTGGGTTGTGACCGCTGGCCTCACGGGTGAAGTGAGAAGCCATGCAGGTATCCCATGTACGCAAACGTTTGCCGTCTTCGCCAAGGCCATCACCTTCGTCGGTGATGTTAAAGCAATAGCAAGTGGGGCAAATGTAGGTACAGGCACCGCAAGATAAGCACTGAGCCGTTTGTCTTTCCCAGAAAGTTTGGTCATCAAACAATGCGGCAAGGCTATCTTTGGCTTGGCTTAAGTCTTGGCCTTCACCAAGGCTTGCAACGGCTTTTTCATGCAAAGCAGGCAAGGCATCGGCTTGGGCTTTATCAGCTTCGGGCAAGGTGCAAGCTTTTAACAAAGCTTCGCCTTTTTCCGTAACAGCTTGTAAAACATAGCCGCCTTCCACTTCGGTGAAGAGCACATCAGAGCCTTCGGTGTCGGTGGGGCCGGAGCCTACCCAGTGGCAGAAGCATGTGGAGCATGTTTCTGTGCAGGCGCGAGTGATAACGGTTAAGTTATCATACTTTTTAGCAAAGTATGGGTCTGCGTGGGGGCCTTCGGTGTAGGGGCGTCTAATGACAGCAAAACCGCGTGCATCGCAAGGGCGACAGCCAAAAACGGTGACGGGCTCGGCTGGTCTGGCATCATCTAAAGTCAAGGTGGTTTTGCCAAGGTCTTCGGCATCCTTCACATGACGGTAGGTCACAAGGGTTTCGCAAGCAGGAAGTACAGCTGCCTTGGGCGATACGGAAGCTTTTTCTAAGCTTACTTCCATACCACTTTTATAAGGAGCAAATACAATGGCTTTAGCTTCTGGAGTGGGAACAAGCACTCGAGCTTCGCCGTCTTGGCTTGCACCATTTTGGCCGAGCCATGCAAGAAATCCTGGCATGGCATCTTTTTGTAAAAAGCGTAAGTTGCTCATTATTTCCATTCCCTCTCAATGATATTCTTCTCTTCCACGGCATAGCCCAAGAGCGGTGGTGTAGCATCAGCTTTCATACCGGCCTTGTAACCGTCAAAGAGTTGCCCCAAAGTGCGGCCTAATACTTGACGTAAGGCAAGGATGGGGATGTTTACAGGGCAAGCGCGTTGGCATTCGCCGCAACCGGTGCAACGGCCTGCAAGGTGCAGAGCGTGTACGGTTTGGAAGAAAAGCTTTTCTTTAACGCTATCGTCCTGAGAGAGCCAATGCGGATTGCGTGTTTCGGCAATGCAATGGTCGCGACATACGCACATGGGGCAGGCATTACGGCAAGCGTAACAACGCACACAGCGTGACATATGACCGGCCCAGAAAGAGCGACGCTCTTCAAGGCTCATGGCTTCCAGCATGGCAAGCTCGCGTGGAGCAACCACACCTTCGCCCACAGGAGTAGGCGCGCCGCCAAGGCGTTCATCGGCCATGACAGCTGCGGGGGTGGTGCAACCGTAGCACTTGCCTTGAGCAAATTCTTGCATGGTGAACTTGTGTTCTGTGCCATCGGCCACAATGGTGACGGCATCGGCAGTGGTGCTGACGCTGTCAATTTTGTTGTAGCGGCCAAGGGCTTCGTCCACACGTTGCATATCCAAGGTGCCTTCACAAGGCATGGAGAAGATATGCACGTCATCTTTGTTGATGAGGTTTTCTTGCAAAAGCTCCACGATGGAACGGGAATCACAACCCTTTACCACGATACCCACTTTTTTACCCTTCCAAGAAGGTAAGTAGGTGGCAAGGTTGTGCACGTTGAATGCACCCCAGGTGAGGGCATCCACGTCTGCTTCTTCAAACATGAAATGCGGTGCAGCGTGGGCGGCGTCATGGCCTTGTTTCCAGCCAATGACCACGTCCAAATCTGCAAGCTTGCCCTTGATGGCTGTTTTCAGCTCATCCAAAGCACCGTTGCCGGCAACGCCTGTGCCCAAAGGACGCAAGGGCTGCATGGCGGTTTCGGCCACTTTCAAGAGGGCTTCGGCATTTTCAATGCGAGGAGCAGGTCCAAGTTTGTGCACTTGCTGTGTAAACTGCGTTACCACTTGTTGCCATTTGGCACCTTCAGAGGCAGAAACCCAAGTGTATTCAAAACGGCCTGGATCAATACCTAAGATAGGCAAGAAATGCTTAAGCATTTCAAGACGGCGACGGGCATAGAAGTTGCCGGTGCTGTAGTGACAGTCACGGGGGTGACAGCCGGAAACAAGCACACCGTCAGCGCCGTCAATGAGAGCGCGCATGACAAAGAGGGGGTCCACACGACCGGAACAAGGCAGGCGAATGATCCGCAAGTCTGTAGGTTGCGTAGCACGGGCTACGCCGGCGGTATCGGCACCGCCGTAAGAACACCAGTTACAGAGAAAGCCGACGATTCTCAGCTCATTATTTACTTGCGACATAGCGCATGCACCTCCGCCAGAATTTGATTATCTGTTGCGTGTGAAAGCTGGATGGCGCCCTGTGGACAGGTGGCAGTACAAAGACCACAACCTTGACATACAGTGGCAAGCACTTCCACTTTTGCTTCACCGCGTATATTAGCTTCGCGTATGGCGCCAAAAGGACATACACGTACACATTTACCACAACCTACGCAGCGTTGCACTTGCACGCTGGCAATTTGTGGGTCGTTTTCAAGCAAGTCTTTAGCAAATAGAGCCAATACTTTAGCAGCAGCTGCCGAGCCTTGGGCCACGGAAGCGGGGATGTCCTTGGGGCCTTGGCAGGCACCGGCAAGGTATACACCGGCTGTGTTGGTTTCTACAGGCTTAAGCTTGGGATGGCTTTCCATGAAGAAGCCATACTTGTCGTAGGAAATACGCATCATTTCAGCAAGCTTGGGTGCGCCATGAGAGGCTTCGATACCCACAGCAAGTACTACCAAGTCAGCAAGAATTTCCACTTGTTCGCCAAGTAAGGTATCCGCACCGCAAACTACCAATTGACCTTTACCATTGGGGTAAATGGAGGAAACACGACCGCGAATGTAGTTGGCGCCGTATTGCTCGGTGGTTCTGCGTGTGAATTCATCATACATCTTACCGGGGGAACGAATGTCCATGTAGAAGATGTGCGATTGGGAATCTGGGATATGGTCTTTGGTCAAAATAGCTTGCTTTGCTGTATACATACAACAGAAGCCGGAGCAGTAAGGTCTGTCCACAGATTTATCACGCGAACCTACGCATTGGATAAAGACCACGTTTTTGGGCTCTTTACCATCGGAAGGACGTTGAATATGACCATGAGTTGGGCCGGAGGCGTTCATCATGCGCTCATATTGCAAGGAGGTGATAACGTCGGGGTAGCGACCTGCACCGTATTGCTCATATACTGTCCAGTCCATGAGCTCATAACCGGTGGCAGCTACTACGCAACCCACTTCTTCGGTGACCACTTCATCTTCCTGCACGTAGTTGATGGCGCCGGTGGGGCACTTTTTAGCACAGATGCCGCATTTGCCCTTTAAGAGCTTGAAGCATTTGCTGCCATCGATGACGGCTTTTTTAGGAATGGCTTGGGGGAAAGCGATGGTGATGGCACCGGCTTTACCTACGCCTTCGTTGAAGCTGTCTTCGGTTTTCACGGGGCACTTATCAAGACAGGCGCCGCAACCGGTACATTTATCCCAATCCACATAGGCAGCTTTTTTGCGCACACGCACAGAGAAGTTACCCACATAACCGGAAATTTCTTCCACTTCAGAGTAAGCGTAGAGGGTGATTTTGGAGTGCTGAGCCACGTCCACCATCTTGGGTCCCAAAATACAAGCAGAACAGTCCACTGTGGGGAATGTTTTGTCGATTTTGGCCATCTTACCACCAATGGTGGCTTCGCGTTCTACCATAACAACTTCGGTACCACCGTCAGCACAGTCAAGGGCGGCCTGAATACCGGCCACACCACCACCGATGATGAGTACGCGCTTGTTAATGGCAAAGGACTGGGCGGTAAGTGGCGTGTTGCGACGCAACTTTTCCACAGCCATGCGTACAAGCTCTTGAGCCTTGTTGGTGTTGGCGTCCATATCTTTACCAATCCAAGACACATGCTCGCGCAAGTTAGCCATTTCAAACATATAGCGGTTCATGCCGGCGCGTTCCACCGTACGGCGGAAGGTGGGCTCGTGCATGCGTGGCGAACAGGAACCAACCACCACACCGTCCAATTTGTGTTCGGCAATGGCAGCTTCAATAGCTTGTTGACCGGGCTCTGCACAGGCATACATGATGTCCACAGCGTGCACAACATCAGGGAAAGCGCGGGCAGCTTCTGCAACTGCGCTACATTTCACGGTACCGGCAATGTTACTGCCACAGTGACAGATAAATACGCCTATTCTCATGATTTCACCTCAGCATTAGCTGATAATTTTTCTAAGAGGGCGGCAGGACTTACACAAAGCTTGTCAAAGCCAAGGTCTTCTGGTCTGTGACCAAAGGCAAGACCCATGATTTGTGTGAAGTACAGCACAGGAATATTAAACTTGGCACCCATGGCCTTGGCGGCTTGGTCTTGACGTAAATCCAAGTTCATTTGGCATAAGGGGCAAGCCACCACGATGGCATCAGCGCTCATATTTTGGGCCACTTGCAAAATTTTGCCGGAGAGCTTGGCAGTCATTTGACGCTCGGGGATACCGAAGGATGCGCCGCAGCAAGATGTTTTTAAAGCAAAGTCCATGACTTCAGCACCGCATGCTTTCAGGATGTTTTCCATGAGCTGTGGGTTTTCAGGGCTTTCGAAGTTCATGATTTCTGCAGGGCGGCTCATGAGGCAACCATAGTAAGGAACCAAGCGAATGCCTTTGAACTTTTTGGCGGCGCGCTTTTCTATGGCATCCATGCCATAGGTTTCGGCCAGAATTTGCATTACAGAAGTGGCTTCGGGAAGCGCATCAGCCACAGGTGCGTCTAAAAGACCGTTTACGCTTTGGCGAAATTCGGAATCTTCCATACGATGGGCTGCATGGCGCAGGTTGGAAAGGCAAGAAGGACAGCCGGTGACCACTTTATCAGCGCCGGAAGTGCTTGCAATGTCAAGATTGCGTGCACAAAGGGCAGCGGAAAGCTCGGTGCTCACGGCGTGGGCTGGGGTAGAACCACAGCAGTTCCAATCTTCCATTTCCATAAGAGACATACCAAGGTCATAGCACACAGTACGTGTGGACTTTTCGTAGTCTGCCGAAGTACCTACGGCCGAACACCCTGGGTAGTAGGCAATTTTCATGCTTTTTTGCCCTCCTCACGGCAGCGTTGTTCATAGCGTTTGAGAATGCGACCCACAGCTTCAGCACCGGTAATGGCGTGAGGCTTGAAGGGCAACTTGTTTTTGCGAAGTGCGGTGGGGGCTAAGTCCACGTCGGTCCATAAACGGCCAGAGCGCATCATATACAATGCCATGACGCCCATTTCGTAGGTACGGCCGCAGTAGCGCACTGTATCTAAGAAGGACTGCCAGAAAGCATTGACCTTTGGCACGGCAAATGTGCCTTTATGACGGGCCATGTGGCGCAAATGTTCCATGATGGCGGCAATGTCAATATTGTTCGGACATCGTTGCGAACAGGTTGAACAAGAAAGACACATGGCAATGGACTTAGATGAAAGAACACGATCTAAATTACCTAATTGCAAGTGACGTAAAATTTGATGCGGTTGTAAATCGTACACAAAAGACGCCGGACAGCCCGCCGTACAGTTGCCACATTGGTAACATGTAGATACCTTTTGGCCGCATGCTTCTTCCAACTCGGCAATTTCCTTGCCAAAGTCCACTTGGTGAAGTTTTTGCATTATACTTACCTCATTAATTTGCCTTTAACCAGAAATAAAGCCCCCCGTGTACTTTTTACAGGGCGTAAAGCAAAAATTTTCACAATCTTTACCTTATGATGTGGCTCTCCAAAATATAGGCCAGCCAACCTATACATAATTGCGGAAAAAATGCAAGTCCTTTGAGGGGCTAAAAGTCTGGAGTAAAGCAAAAAATCATAGAGTGATTTCTATGAAATCCCTAGTATTCCATATAATATGCTTTTTTGTAATGTCAAGATTGTGCCAACGCTCTGTGAGGCTATGCTTATGCCCCCAGAAATAACCTTGGCATTGCTGCGGTACGCTTAAGCTTTGTAAGGAAGCGGCTATTGGTGGCGATGAATTTTTTCGCTCCTTCAACAATGCATGAGCTATATAATGATATAGGGCCTTAGATTGTACTAAATTTCCCAAGGCCTCATGGCGAGGGCCGGCCACGATGTTTTGTTCCAAGTCTTTTTGCGGTGCTAGTCCCATGCGTATGACGGGTACGTGACGTAAATGCGCCGCAAGCCACGCTTTACTGAGGGCACGAAGGGTCTCTTGCAAAGTCCATGGGATAAACTCACCGTGGCGCCAGAGTTCTTCTAGGCGTGTACCGGCTATGACCTGACAAGGATACATGCGCAAAAAATCTGCGCCTGCATCCAAGGCCATGGCGGTGTCTGCCAAGAAGATGGCTTCATTTACGCCGGGCATGCCGGGCATGAGTTGCACGCCCAAGGTAAAGCCTGTTTGCTTCACCATAATGCATGCTTCTTTGGCCACTTCTTGCGTATACTGACGCTGGGCCTTGTGCAAAGCGTCGGTGTGGAAGCTTTGTATGCCAAGCTCCACTGTGTGAAAGCCTGCGTTTTTGAGGAGTAAGAGCTTTTCAAGGCTTATGCTGTCAGGTCGTGTGGAACAACGTACCCCTGTGATGCGCCCTGCCAAAAGTTCTTCCTTGGTGAAATGTATGCAGGCTGCAAAGTCATTGTCTGGCAATGCCGTGAAGGTGCCCCCATAGAAAGCCAGTTCCAAGGGCTTTTCGTCTTGAATTTGCCTATGCATGAGATCTTCTCGGGCTTTGCCCAATACTTTTTGGGTGCTGTCATGGTCTTCACAGGGGGTGTTGCCGCTTTGCAAATGCTGGGCGCAGAAGATGCAGCGCTTGGCGCAGCCGGCAAAGGGGATAAAAATGGGGTAGATGGCATGTTTTGGCATCTTATTTTGCGGCCATGGCAGGCGGAGGGACTTTTGTTGCATAGCTAGTTATTATGTATAGACTTTAGTCTAATGGGTTGAAAATAAATATGAAACCACGGTATGCCGTAAAAAATATTTCTTTGAAATGCAAAAAAAACCTTGCATACAAGGGGGATGCAGAGTATATGGCAAATGTAGAACGTGCTTTTTTACTGAGGCAAGGTCACTGTAGGTGAAGCAGGGCCTTGTGTCAAAAACGAAAGGTGCGAGGCTCTTGGGCTCAAAGTGTGGCATAGCTTCGTTTGCGCCGTTATTTTGGATGCTTGAGTTTATTTCTCATGGGCTATTCGCTTTTATGAGAATATAGGTTATAATTTCGTCAGTGCTGTCATAGGCACTGAACATTGCTAAGACCATTGCCACAGACAATATTTTGGCGAGGCTATTCATTTGGAGGATAACATGGGTAAGACATTAACAAAGGCTGAAATTGTTGAAGCCATTTACGAAAAGAGCGATAAAAATCGTGCTGATGTAAAAGTTGTGGTGGAAAAACTTTTAGACATCATGAAAGGTGCCATCAAGAAAGATGACGCATTGCTCATCAGCGGCTTTGGTAAATTTGAAGCCTATGATAAAAACGCTCGCAAAGGGCGTAACCCACAAACAGATGAAACCATTACCCTTGCACCTCGCAAAGTGGTAGTATTTCGTCTCTCCCGTAAGTTCCGTATGGAATTAAACGGTAGCTAAGCCTTTTTCACAAAAAAATGTAAAGCCTGTACCTTCTTGGTATGGGCTTTTTTTTTATGTTTTCATCTTTTTATTGTAAAAAAAACTTTTTGGTGTTTGTAAAAAAGAGTATTTTTGTAGTGAGTTGTGATGGAGTGTGAGTGCTTTCTTTTTTTTGAGACTGTACTTTCTTCATGAAATGATTATTCCTAGGGTAAAGCTAGGTAAGGGCAAAGCGTCTTGACTTTTTTGTGTATTTATCGAACAGTTAAGATAGTGTACCGTAAATAGGAGTTGAGCAAGTATGCCTCACAGGCTAAATGGGCCGTCACCACTGACCAGTGATGCGGTGATACTTTTTTATTATGGGCTGGGAATGCTTTCGTTATTGATGGGATTTACAGGTCTTCTTGCTTATATGGGCGCTCTTTTTTCACGTGCTTTGGCTCAAGAGTCGAAAGATGACTTTGCCCAAAGTCATTGTACATGGATTATGCATAGTGTGTGCGCTGTCTATGCGTTTTGGGTAACCATTCCTTTTTTAGTTTTTGTTTCCATACTATTATTTGATATTCCCCTGCCATATGGGGTTAGCTTTCAATCTTTCGAAGCCATGAAGGCTACTCCTTCTCTGAATGTTTTTTATTACACCATGGTAAGTCTTTTTGCTGTGCTTATGTGTGTATCTTTATGGTTTGTGTATAGAATGGTGCGTGGCGCGTACAGGTTGGTGCATTTACGCCCCCCAAAAGATGAATAACGCTGATGTTTTTTGGTATCATAAAAAAAAGACCTTTGCATATGTTGCGAAGGTCTTTTCTATTTGTGTGGGCTCAGAAAATATTAACGAATGAAATTTTCAAAGTATGCAATGGTTTTTACCAAACCTTCACGCAAGGTGATGGTGGGTTCCCATTGTAGATGCTCTTTTGCCATGCTGATGTCTGGGCGGCGTTGTTTTGGGTCATCTTGAGGAAGGGGCTGATAGATGATTTTTGAGGTGGAGCCTGTCATTTCCACCACGGTTTCAGCCAATTCTTTGATGGTGAACTCACCGGGATTGCCCATATTCATGGGGCCGGTGAAATCATCGGCAGAGCCCATAAAGCGCACCATGAGTTCTATGAGATCATCCACATAGCAGAAAGAGCGAGTCTGGGAGCCGTCGCCATAAATGGTGATGTCTTGCCCCTGCAGGGCTTGCATGATGAAGTTGGAAACCACACGTCCATCGTTGGGATGCATGCGTGGCCCATAGGTATTAAATAAGCGGCCCACTTTAATGGGGAGGCCGTGCTGACGGTAGTAAGAGAAAAAGAGCGTTTCAGCACATCGCTTGCCTTCGTCGTAGCAAGCACGCGTGCCAATGGGGTTCACATGGCCCCAATAGTCCTCGGTTTGCGGGTGTACGTTGGGGTCGCCGTAAACTTCAGATGTGGAAGCTTGAAAGATGCGAGCGCGTAAACGTTTGGCAAGGCCAAGGGTGTTAATGGCACCATGCACACAGGTTTTGATGGTTTGCACGGGGTCATGCTGATAATGAATGGGAGAGGCTGGGCATGCAAGATTGTAAATTTCATCCACTTCTAAATAGAGCGGAAATGTAATGTCATGGCGCATGAGTTCAAAACATTTGTGGTCGAGTAAGTGCTCTACATTTTGTCTGGCACTGGTAAAGAAATTATCCACGCAAACCACTTCATGTCCATCGCTCAGTAAACGCTCACATAAGTGTGAACCCACAAAGCCGGCGCCACCTGTGACTAAAACTCTTTTTCGTAAATGCATAAACCCTCCCAAAAATAACGATAAATCTTATCTAAAAAAGCTGGTTAAAGCAATAGAAAAGATACGGTGTTATGTATGTGACAACAGTGTGTTTTTATGGCTTACGTGTTAAAGCTTAACCACGGATACTCGAGCATTTCATTAAATACTTTTTGGACTTCACCCGGCTATCGCAGGACATGTCTTAAAGCTCATGGCAAAGGTGTGTACGTCTTTAAAGGGTGATGCAAAAGCGCAAATGAAGGCTTTTGTTTTTCTTTCTTGCTTAATATATAAAGCCATTTTATACTAACCATATGTCAAAATCCATAGCCATATATGTACCGCCTTTGCCGTCTTTAAGCGGCGGGGTGATAGTGCTTTTACAACTGGGAGAGCATCTTTCGCGCCTCGGGTTTGAAGTGCGTTTTGTGACTCATGACGACAATTCTTCTTTGCCCATATATGACATGGTACGAGAAAAGACTTCTTTGCCCTTGGTGTCGTGGCCCAAGGCACATATTGGTGCGCAAGATGTGTGGCTTGTGCCGGAGGGGTGGCCCAATGCCCTTATCTTGGGGTTGCGTGCTGAAGCGCGGTGTATAGTGTATGTGCAAAATTGGTCTTTTGTCTTAAAAACATTGCCGGAAAATGTGTATTGGCATCAATTGCCGGTGGATTTTTTATATGTGTCTGAGCCGGTACGCTACGCTGTACAGCAAATCACTGGAAAAGATGGCCCCATTTTACGCCCCGGCATAGATACCAAGCTTTTTTGTGCTCATGAGGGGCATGATGTGAGCGCGCTAGCCACTCACGATATGATTGCACCCGTACAAGGTTCTGTGCGTGTGGCATGGATGCCGCGTAAAAACAAAGGCTTAGCCATGCAAGTCATGGATGCTTTTGGTCAGCGCATGGCTGTGCTACATCCTAAAGTTCCGGTGAAATGGGTAGAAATTGCCAAAATTCCCCATGAGCAAGTGGGGGGCGTATTGCGCTCTTGCCATATATTTTTAAGTTCTGGCTTTCCGGAAGGGTGTCCTTTGCCTCCTCTGGAAGCCATGGCTTGCGATTGCATGCCTGTGGGCTTCACTGGTCTTGGCGGGTGGGATTATATGCGACAAGGGGCAGAGTTGCCTTTTTTGGGCAAGCCTTTTTTTGCTTTACCGCATACACCGGTGCAGGATATGGAAGGGGGCAATGGATTTTTTGTGGAAGATGCGCATGTGCTGGCGGCCACACTGGCCCTTGAGCATGCTGCACTCTTGTGGCATACAGGTGGCCCAGAGCTTGCCCGCGTGCGCGAGAATATGGCCTTTACGGCCAAAGCTTATGGCTTAGATAAACAATTTGAACAAATACAAAGGTTAGAAGCCTTTTTTACGAAATAGATTATGTCCAAAAAAACTCCCATGGCGCCACAAGTGATGGCGCATACCTTGGCTTTGCCCCTTTGTGGTGTGGATAGCCATGCGCATCTTGATTCTTCTCAATTTGATCGTGACCGTGAAGAGGTGCTTGCCCGCGCCAAAGAATGCGGCATAGCCCATATGGGGAATATTTTTCTTAAGCCCCATGAATTTACCCAGCGCGCGGCGTATTTTGATGCGCATCCTGAGGTCTTTTTTGCCCTTGGTGTGCACCCTTGTGATGGCGAAGAGTGTGACGATGCGGCTCTTGAAGTCATGCGCGAGCACTTTTTACGTGAGCCGCGCTTGAAAGCCGTGGGGGAAATTGGTCTTGATTTTTATTGGGATGCTTGCCCCAAGGATGTGCAATTGCATGTATTTGTACAGCAGTTGCATTTGGCCAAAGAACTGCAAAAGCCTGTGATTATTCATAGTCGCGATGCCACAGAAGCCACCATTGCCCTGTTGGAAAAGGAAGGCTTTAAGGATTATCCGCTGCTTTGGCATTGCTTTGGTGGCACCACTGCCCATGCCAAACATATTGTGTATAATGGTTGGCATGTGTCCATTCCGGGGCCTGTGTCCTATCCTAAGAATGAAGAATTACGCGAAGCCGTAAAGCATGTGCCCTTGGATAAACTCATGCTGGAAACCGATTGTCCGTATCTTTCACCGCAGCAATGGCGCGGCAAACGCAATGAGCCCGCATATACGGTATTTACTGTGGATGCGGTGGCGCAAGTGCTTGAGATACCGGCGGCGCAGGTATGGCAAATTTGCGGAGAAAATGCCCGTAGATTTTTTGGATTGGGAGAGTTTTCTTCGTAAGAACAGGCGTTTATCTTTGAATGTCAATGAAAAGCAAAATTCCGCAAAGACTGACGAATGACTTTGCGGAATTTTGCTTTAGGTAATGGCTAATTTATGCCAGTAGGGCTGCCACGCGGGAGGCATCAAGGCCGCTGTGTACATGAAGAGCAGCATAAGGATCTGCAGTAATCATGGACGTGGTTTCTTGCATGACAGCGTCTAGATCTTCATCGGCAATAAGTGCAGGTTCCACATGGGTCATGGCATTTACGTGCACGCTGTCGGTGGGCAAATCTTGACTGTGCGCAGACTGAGTTTGACGAGGCTCAGTTTGTGCTGGCAAAATAGGTTCCCATTGCATGGTGTTCATGTTGCCGGTAATGTTGGATATAGTGTTCATATAGTACTCCTGACGGGGTTAGAGTAATTTTTTCCCTCAAAGGGCTGTGCTTATATTACAGCAAAAGCCATGCCAAAATTTTTTAGTGTACAGTATATTTTTTTGTGTTGCCCCTTGACTATGGGGCAATGCATTTTATTTTTAGCCCATATAATCATATTTGAGGAGAATGTTTTTTATGTCAGAACAAGCAACCCAACATGAATTTCGCGCAGAAGTGCGTAAAGTTCTTAACATTATTACCCACTCTTTATACACCAACCGTGAGATTTTCTTACGCGAACTCATATCTAATGCTTCGGACGCCTTAGACAAATTGCGCTTTCAGCAAAACAAAGGCCAAAGTCCAAGAGCTGCGGATTTGCCCTTTGAAATCACCATCACCACCGATAAGGATGCAAAAACCTTAACCATTAAAGACACCGGCATTGGCATGACCGAGGAAGAGCTCATTGCCAACTTGGGTACCATTGCCAAGTCCGGTTCTGAGCAATTTTTGGCAGATCTTAAAGAACAAAATGGCGGGGAAAATTCTGCCGATGGCGCCGATGCTTCCAATATTATCGGGCGTTTCGGTGTGGGCTTTTACGCCATTTTCATGGTGGCTGATAAGGTGGAAGTAACTTCCACTCCGGCCTTTGGCGAAGCCGAAGCGCACACATGGACCAGCGATGGTTGCGGTGCTTTCACCGTGGCTAAAGCAGAAAATGCCCCCGAACGTGGTACGGTTATCACCGCCTATCTCAAGGAAGACGCCGCTGAATTCTTAGAAAAATATCGCTTAGAGTCCACCATTCGCAAGCATTCTGCTTTCATTCCTTTCAATGTGCTGGTGGATGGCGAGCACATTAATACCACGCCTGCCCTTTGGCGCGAGCCCAAGTTCTCCATCACCAAGGAGCAGTATGCAGATTTTTATAAATTCCTCACCTATGCCGCCGAAGCTCCTTTGGATACCTTACATTTCTCCGTGGATGCGCCGGTGCAATTTAATGCCTTACTCTTTATTCCCACCGAGCCTTTAGATTTGTTTGGTTCCGGTCGTGAGCGTTGGGGCCTTGATTTATACGCCCGTCGCGTGCTCATCATGCGTGAAAACAAAGAGCTCTTGCCCGAGTACTTAAGCTTCTTCAAGGGTGTGGTGGACACGGAAGATTTACCGCTGAACATCTCGCGCGAAAACTTGCAAGAAAATGTCATCCTGCGCAAGATTCAGCAAACCATTGTAAAACAATCCCTCACCCACATGGAAAGAATGGCTGAAGGTGACGCAGAAAATTATGCCAAGTTCTGGCATAAGCATGGTCGCATCTTTAAGCTTGGCTATCATGATTTTGTGAATAGAGATCGCATTGCCGCCTTGTTGCGCTTCAATGCTTCCATTCACGATGACGGCGAAGGGTTGACCTCTTTAGACGACTACATGGGTCGCGCCAAGAGTGGACAGAAGACCATTTGGTATGTTTCCGGTTCCAGCCGTGAAGCCGCGCGTTTGAATCCGCATTTGGAAGTGTTCCGCAAAAAAGGTCTTGAAGTGTTGTACCTCACAGAGCCCATCGACGAATTTGTCATGGAAGGGCTTGGCAAGTACAAAGAGTGGGATCTTAAGGCCGTGGAGCAAATTGGCGATGACAGCTTAAAAGACTTTGCCGACACCGAAGAAAGCTCTGCCAAGGCCAGTCCGCTGGCAGAAGAAGACGTGACCTGCTTTGACACCCTATTAACTCGCATGCAAGAAGTGTTGGGTGATAAGGTGAAGGAAGTGCGCGTGTCTCATCGTCTTGCCGATAGTCCTGCATGTCTTGTGGCGCCCGATGGTGGGCTCACTTCCTCCATGGAAAAGCTCATGCGCGTCATGCAAAAGGATGATACCATTCCGCAAAAGGTGCTGGAAGTGAACCGCGATCATCCTATTTTGCGCAACCTTTTACGCATTCATAAAAATGATAGCCAAGATCCCTTACTCACCGAAATGGTGGAGGCTCTTTTTGACACCAGCCTGCTTCTTGATGGCTACCTTAAAGACCCTCATGCCTTGGCCAGCCGCACCAATAAGCTCATGGAGCAAGCCGGCGCATGGTATGCAGATTTGAAAAAGATTTAGTTTAGAATTGATTTTGTGGGGGAGGGTGAAAACTCTTTCTGGGGGAAACCTTTTCTGAAGAAAAGGTTTCCCCCAGACCACTTTGTTCTCTATTCCCGTAAAGCTCACAAGCTCGCTGACGGGAACGCTTTGCGCCCTTCGGGTAGGCTTTCCAAAAAACTTTATTGGCGATGGCATACGAGCTTTGAAAGAAAGATGTTGCCGCAATGAAAATTTGGAAAAGATGAAATTTTTGAGAAGTTAGTTTTGGTATCTTAATTATAAAAAGCCCGCGGAACCGTACGGTTTCGTGGGCTTTCAGGTTAATGGCAACCATAGGGTTTAAAACTATATGCTTTCTATTTTTACATTGCGGTAGTCTTTTATTTTAAAAGCAAGCTTTAGCCGCAATTAAAGTTTTTTGGAAAGGGGGTCTGGGGGAAGAACCTTTTGTTCACAAAAGGTTTTCCACCAGTTGGTTTT
>CAYJLO010000038.1:0-27463 GCA_964370835.1 uncultured Desulfovibrionaceae bacterium | reverse complement strand
CCCAATATTCTATAATGTCCCCCTTAAAATCTGTGAGGGGGCGTCCATCAATGCTGGTGCGTTCTTGTGAATATGCTTGGGGTGTAAAGGGAAACGCAAGGTCTTTTTTGACTTCCAGCTCAACTTTGGCCTTGGTGGCTATGCGTTCCCCATCTACGGGGGTGGCTATGGTGAGATAGGGGGCAGAGAAAACTATAGTGCAGAGCATAAGGAAGCGTATGGTTTGTATGAAAAGCATAATATATCCTTTGGGTTTTATTGTTTTATAGGTTAAATATAATAGTATGATTGACAATATACTATTTTGCATATATTTATAGTGTATAAAAGATACCACATGGAATGTCGTCTATAGTCGTAAAGCACAAAAACAAAAGGAGAAGTTAGAAACTTTTTCTGACATTTTGTACCTTTTGGAAAGGGATTTGAAGGCTAGGGGCCTGAGGTTTATGGGTGGCCTAACTATGGGAAGCTTAAAGGAAAAAAATCTAAGCATTACCATTGCCATTTGAACAAAGGTAAACCTCGCTATGTGGTGGTTTGGGAAGTAAAAGACGATGTTGTTCGCATACTTGAAATTCAGTATGTGGGGACACACGAAAAAGTGGACTATAAACGTTTTTAATATATTGGAGCTCGTTATGTTAGCTGAAATGAAATACCACTCTGACAATGACGGCAGAGGTGTCATCCAGCTCACCGTGCCGGCAGAAACGACCATGCGCGTGATGGAAGCCATAGACAGCATACTCAAGCTTGCTGGCCATGAAGTGCGCCGTTTGCATGAAAATGGCGAAGAGTGGGTGCCCGCGAGAGAAGTCTTCCCCGACGGTTCTCCTGCTATGGCTTTACGTGGCCTGCGTGGCAGAGAAGATATGACCCAAAAGGAGCTTGCCGCGCGTCTTGGGGTGAGCCAAAATGCCATTTCCGAAATGGAAAGCGGCAAGCGGGCTATTTCCACCAAGATGGCTAAGAAGCTTGGTGAAGCTTTTGAGTTGCCGTACAAGGTCTTTTTGTAAGAAGTGTTCAAGGCGTTCAGCATTGTTACTCCTGCCCCAGCTGTAAGAGTTGTGGCACTCTAAGCTGTGCGCCTTTTAGGCTTGGGTTGGCATAAAACATATCGCCGCGTACCACTTGTCCCGAAAAGATGAAATGCGCTTCCCCTTCAATTTGTTCCTGCAAGTCACGCAAATGCACGCGGTCTTCTTTTTCAAGGGACGTGTTCATGCTGTCTGTGTAGGTGAAATTACTGTTCTCATTGGCAGTGAATCCAGAAGTGCGAATGACCGTACTTTGCCCGGCTTGGCCTTTGATAAGCTCCCACGTCTTCTCCGCATCCTGTAATTTCATGAATATTTTTAAAGATGTATTGGCTACCATTTGCTGAGCGCCTTTCTTATCTGCCTCTAAAATTCCTGCATAATCTTGACTGGCCACAATGGCGGCAATGCCAAGACCGCGCCCTTGAGTCAGCACTACCTCAAAGCCCGGTGTAACGATGGCGGCGTATTCATCCACAATGCATAAATAAGGTCCTATACCTGTGGCATCGGTGGGGAGAGATTCCAACGTGTCGGAGGCACTTCCTTCTATATGAGCGCCTAGCCCCACAGCACAGGCCGTGCGGATGGCAGAAAGACTTATCTTGCCAAGGCTGGCAAGCTCGGCAGGGGCTTTTTCCAATGAGGGTAAAAGCACCACCAAAATACGTCTTTGGAGTATGGCGTCGGCATAGTCTACTTCGCCGTCTTCTGCGCCGTAGATGTGTGAATAGGTGTCAGTGAGTGAGGACAAGGCTTTGCCAAAATAGGACTGCGCATAGCCAAATTGTTCGGCAAAGGAAGGCGGCTGGTCTTTGAGCTCGCGCCCTGCAATCCAGCCTGATGTGGCCAAGGCCGCTTGGATGGACGCTTTGGACTCTGCGTCCAGCTCTGAGCGCAGTGCTAAGGCCACGCATTTTTCCAGTGCAAGACTATCTCTGATGACGGAGGTGGAAAGCTTTAAAATGCCCTTATCGCGTAAATCCACCAAGGCATACATAACGCCGGAAATAAGCGCTTGTGCCTTGTCGGCAAAGATGGAATTTGCCCCTTCTGACGCCGGCATGAGTGACACCAATAATTGTGTTAAGGCTTCAGCAGAGCCAAGGGTAAAGGGGTTGGTGGTATTGGAAAGGCGGCGCGGAGATTTTCCTTTGACTTTTCCAGAAGTACCGTAATTAAGAACTCTAAAATCATCATCGCGTCCAAGATAGCGCGCCATTTGCCATATCTGCACCGCAAGCTTTGGCGAGGCTTTGGGGTCAATATAAAAAAGGCCGCTACCGGTGGCTAAGGAATTATACGCAAGGGACACCAGTGTTTCTGTTTTACCGGAACCTGTGGTGCCAAAGAGCAATGTGTGGGTTAAAATATCCTTAGCTTTGAGCCACAGCTCTTGCGTGTCTTGTAAGCGATTACCAAGGAAGAAAATACCTTCAGGCTTTGCATAGCCACTGCGCCCCGGCAAGGGGTCGCCTTTATCCTTACCGGAAAGGCCAATGGGCATACGAAAGGGCAATTTTTCTTTGTGTACGCACAGACAGCGCAAAAGAAAAAATAGTATACCCAGTGCAAAGAAAGGTATAGAATATACAGGAAAAATACACAGACACAGCCCCGCCGCAAATATGCCCGTGGTCTGCGTGTACCCGTCCATGAGCGCGTCCCTAAGGCTTTGCAATGGAGAGCGCACGTCACGCATAAGCTTTTTTCTATCTTGAGTTTCTTTGTCTTCAAGACCGCGAATTTCTCTTCTCATACTGCCCCCTAAAACTGCTCTTGCTGTAAGGCATAATCATCATAGGCGCTGTACTCTTCATACTCTTCTTCAGCTTCGGCATAGGTGCGCGATGGGTCGCTGTTTATGAGCCAGCCTTGATTGTCCAATGCTTTGTGCAGGGCAGAAACTCCGCGAGATATATGTGGCGTGGTCAAGGTTTTCTGCGCCTTTTCTTCCGCCATATAATGTGCCCACGGGGCGAGGGCTTCTGCCCATGCCGTGTGACCGCCGCATTGATGCAAGGCGTACCAAAGGGGTCTATCCAGCGGACGGAGCCAAATGAATTGAGAAGAGGCAAGAACACCTTTCTTCCGCGCTCTTGTGAGTAAGGCCATAAAGAAAGGAAGCTCATAGTGGATATGTTTTTGCACCAATGAGTCTTGAAGAATACCCACATGACGCTCATGCAAGAAAGTCACTTTTTGTAGGAAGCTTTCTTGCTTAAACAGGGGGCAAAAGGCGCTATCATTTTTTTCGTTATAATGCGTGGCCACGGCGTCCAGAACATCTAAACAGCCCTGCTTATTGCCATCGGCATAGGCCATAAATGAGGCTATGAGCACTTTTTTGCAGGGGGATAGTTCGGCAAATTCCTGTCGTGCATTGCCAAGCTGTGCTTCCAGTGCCGTAGCGGCCTTTTCACTTTCAAAGACAGCTTTACCGAAGGCCGCAGAATCATGATTGGCAAGGCCGTTCACGAGCACGTCTTGTGCCTCAAGGGCATTGCCCTCACTGTTTGTGAGAAGCTCTTGCACTATGGCAAATTGCAATGGGCTTTGCGCCATGCACCATAAGCCTTGGTCGTAGGACTTGGCAGAAAGAAGATATTTTCCCCTGCCCACAATGGGGCGCAAACAGGCAAAGCTTTCAGCATTGTTTTGCAATAAGCTTTCCATATTGAACTTGCGCACCAAGGAAGAAGTCTTGCCCATGAATATGGATGCAATGCCTAAAAGGCATAATAAGCCTGCTAGTGGAAAGCGCACCCATGTGCCGCAGTAGGCTAAAATCTTCGTTATAAGAGCCCATGAAAGAGCGCCGGCATGGAGGCTTTCAAGCTTGGCATGGGCACGGGCGGCTTCTTCCGAAAAGGGAATGTACAGCTTGAGCTGAAGCTTTGCCATGCTAAGTAAAGCTCCGTTGATGCTCTCGGCATTTCTTTCATACAGCCACGGAAGCGCGAAAAGCAACACAGCCGAAATCACGAATACAAGCAGGAAAAAACCTTCGCGCTTTTTTTCATTTTGCATAGAATTTTCTCACGATATATACTTATATAAATATATATTTCTATTTTAATATAAAAATATTATTTAATGTTCTCTTTAAGATAGACCGTATAATCGCCATTGCTACCGGTAACTTTGAAGGGGCTGTTGTTGTTAATTCCATTCATGACTTTGGCCTGTACGTCGTTCAGCGCACCGTTAATTTTGTCCTGTATTTGCGAGCTGACTTGTCCGCACAGCTCAGTAAGTAATTGGTTCATGTCGGGCAAACTAATCCCAAGGGTGAAGGCATCGCCGATGCCATTGATGGCGCCCAGTCAATTACTGAGGTCATCGCGGTCGGCTTCAGGGTCGGCAATGGTGGTATTGTACGCGGCGGCTGTATTATTATTGCGTTCTAAAATGGCACCTCGCGCGGCGTCCTCAACATCGGGGCAATCGGCGGCGCGGGCTATAGAGTGCGGAGCCAGTACAAGGCCTAGGCAAAAAAAGTATAGGGTTAAGCGTCTCATTATTTACCTCCCATGAGGGGCGTATTGTCTTTGGTATTGGTAAAGAGTTGTTTGCAGTCTGGATAGCCGGCACAGCCCCAGAAGAAGTCTCCCTTTTTGCTTTTACGGCGCACAAGGGCTTTGCCGCATTGAGGGCAAGGAAAGCTTGGCTTTACTGGAAGGGCTAAAATGCTGTGAATGAGCGAAGGCAACATGGTTTCTTGCTCTTGCATAAAGGCGTGTAAGCTGAGCGAACCTTCGGCAATGGCGGTAAGTTTGCTTTCCCACTGCGCCGTGGTGATGGGGTCTTTCAGTGCAGGGGGACACATGGCTATGAGCTGATGCCCAAGGTCGGTGGCCATGAGGGACTTCTTTTGCACTTGCAAAAATCCGCGCATTTTGAGCGTTTCTAAAATACCGGCGCGAGTGGCTTCTGTGCCAATGCCTTCATTGCTTTTGAGCACAGACTTTGCCGCACTGTCTGCCACAAAGCGGTGGATGTTGGCCATGGCGTCAATGAGGGTGCCTTCGGTGAAGCGCTAGGCGGCGTGGTTTTCTTGGCCTCATAGTTTGCATGGCTACACAGCACTTCTTGACCTTCTGCCAGCTTTGGCAAACATGGCATTTTTGGGGTACTATCATCTTCTTGCAAAGCGAGAGTCCAGCCCTTTTCAAGAATGTGTCTGCCCGTAGCTTCCCATGCGGTGTCTTCCACTGTGAGCGTCACTTTTTGGCTTTCAAACTGAAAAGGCGTATAAAACTGTAAGCAATAGGCATGGGCAATCATGCCATACAGCTTTGTTTCTACGGTGCTGAGTCCTTGCGGCATAACTCCTGTAGGAATAATGGCGTGGTGCGCCGTTACTTTTTGGGTATTCCACACAGGGCTTTTTATGGTGGCAGAGGCATGGCTTGCCGCAAAATTCAGCGCATCCATTTTGGTAAGCTGAGCTAAAATATCAGCGGCGGCGTCCCATTGTTCTTCCGGTAGATAACGGCAATCGGAGCGCGGATAGGTAATGAGCTTTTTCTCATATAGGGATTGCGCCGTATCCAACACTTCTTTGGCGCCCATGCCAAGCTTTGCCGATGCCGTCTTCTGCAATGAAGATAAAGAATGTGGCAAGGGAGGCTGTTCCTGCTTTTTCTCTGTATGGCTCGCAGTGACAATGCCCTGAGCATTTTGCACACGCGCCACAAGGGTTTTTACCACGCTTTCATCTACAAGGCGTCCAGCGGTATCAAGCCCTTCTTGCTGTGCATGGGGCACAAAATGCGCGGTGAAAACATCTTGCCTATGCGTCATGGTGGCTTTGACAGAAAAATAATTTTGTGGCGTAAAGTTTTTTATTTCCGTATCTCTTTGCACCACAAGAGCCAGCGTAGGCGTTTGTACGCGCCCCACAGAAAGCACTTCGCCATGACCGCTTTTGCGGCCCATGAGCGTCATGGCGCGAGTGGCATTAAGCCCCACCAGCCAATCGGCATAGGAACGCGCCCTTGCCGCATCGCGTAAAGGGGCATGGTCGGCATTATCGGTAAGACTTGCCAAGGCTTTTTGTATGGAAACATCATCGAGTGAAGCCAACCAAATGCGTTCAGTCTTGCCCTTGTAATTAAAATGCTCTATAACTTCATCCACAAGAAGCTGACCCTCTCTGTCCGGGTCTCCTGCATTGACCACACAAGAGGCGTCTTTTAAGAGCTTGCCTATGGTTTTAAGCTGCGCCGCCACCTTGGGGCGCGTTTTAAGTTTCCACTTTTCTGGAATTATAGGCAGAGTTTCAGCTTTCCAGAGTTTGTATTCGGCTTTGTAGTCTTCGGGATAATATAGCTCCAGCAAATGCCCAAAGCACCATGTGACAATGTCATTGCCGCATACAATATAGCCGTCTTCCTTTTTTCCGTTTTTTGAAAGTCCTGTGGCTATGGCTCTGCCAAGGGAAGGCTTTTCCGCTATGAATAATCGCATATTATGCCCTCATCTTTTTGGTGTTTTCTTGGGGTGCAGATTGTTTGCTGTCCAGCTCCATGTGCAAGGTCTGCGAAAAGGAATCACACAAAGACGCCAAGGAACGCGCCGTATCGGCATCGTCCTTCAAAGCCAAAGCAAGGAATTTTGGATTTTGTAAAATGACTCTGAACTGCGCCAGTACATCGGGCGTTTGTTTGAACTCAATGGCGGCGTCTTCAAAGCTTTTGGATGCAGGACGCGGCATGGCGTTTTGCGGCCCGTCCTGCAAGCTGTCCACAGACTTTTGAGCAATGCGCCTTTGCTGTGTGGGCTGTGCGTCTTTGGCAATAAGCATCGCGCCCGAAAGCTTATCGCGCTCGGCTTGTTTATCTTGCAGATAAGGCCAATCACTTTGTTTCGGAAACCACGGGGCTTTTGGTTGTTCGCCCACTTCAAACTGGTGCATAAGGCTGAGCATTTTGGCGGATTCAGAGGTAGCTTTGAAGATAGCTTGCGCTTCACCTCCTGAGAATTTCTGATTCCACTGCGCAATATAGGCGGCGGAATTCTTTTCAGGCATGGGAAGGTTAAAACGCGCCCCCACCAACATGGAGAACATTTCCGCGCGTATTTCCTCAAAAGCATAGCTCTTCACTTCGGAGAGCTTGTCCTTGCGGTTTTCTCGGTATTCATGCCCGGTGGCATGGTAAAATTCATGCAACTTTGCCGCATAATATTCATCTGTGCTTTTGAAATGCGCAGGAAGCGGCATCTTCACTACATCCTCAGTGGGAAGGTAAAAGGCATCGCCTGTATGATGCTCCACAGGCACACCGGCTGACGCGATGAAACGCTCCACAAGTTCATTGCGCTCCACTTCCGTGAGCGCAATATTTTGCTGTGCTTTTTGCGGAAAACCGTCAATTTGCGAGGTATTGAAAACGGTAAAAGGGTAAAACAAGGTCAATCGCTGAACATCGGGAACGGGTTTTCCTTGCGCCTTTTGTTCCTGCAACTCCTTCACTTGCTTATCGCTCAGGTATTGCCACTTGCCGTCATCATCCACGGTGAAGGTGATTTGTTCCGGGCGCAGAAGCTTTACCCCTTTTTCCCCTTTGCGTATTTGTAATTCAAGGTCAGGGTTTTTCCCTTGTACCTCTTGCATTTGCTTAAAGGTGAGCCAGCGGTCGTCTTGATAGTTTTTCAGCATGGAAGAGAGCAAAAGCTTTACCATATTGGCGCCGCCGTACTCTCGCCCCGTGGTAGCGCAAAAAGGCATTCCCAGCGGCGTTGCCGTTTGCCACGGCTTTTGCCATTGGCCGGCTTTTTCAGCAAGCGCAAGCATGTTCTCTGCCACGGAGTTTACAAAGTCTTCTTGTACCTCGCGGCTGATTTGAAAACGGTTTTTCTTCTCTGAAGCATTACTCATGATTTTTCCCTACTACCTTGGCAATGACCACATCTTGCGCATCATGTGGGTGCAGAAAACCAAGCTCCACAGCGTCCTCATAGGGTAGAAAAAATGCCCCTGCATCTAATTGCGCCTCTATGTCTTCTGGCGAAAGCGTAACGCTTTCTTTTTCGGTGGAACGTACGGGCGCATCGTATAAGCCGTGGGCATTTTTGTTTTGATTACTCATAATTACTCCTATATTTTTATAGTTTAATATTTTTATATAAATATATATTTATATTTTTTTGACGTTATATTTTACCAGCGACAACGCTTACGCCACAGCACTTCATGAAGGCGCGTTTCACGCCTTTTACCAAGCAGTGAAACTTGTATGCTGCGTAAGCAGGCCAGCGGCGTCATGCCTGTTCTTTGCACAAGGTACAAAATAAGAATGCTCACCAGTGCCACATACAGCGTCCAGAACGCCCAGTGGAAAAGCCACAGACAAATGGGGAAAATGACCCTTGCATCGAGGATGAAAAACTTGGGGGTAATACCCGTATCTCGCCACAAAACATCATGACTCATGACGCTCTCCTTCAAGGCAAAGGCGCGTTTCAAAATCTGAAAGCGTTATGTCGTTTTTGAATCTTCTGTATTGATTATCTAGGGGCAACCAAGATTCCATCGTGAGCATATGTTGCCAAAGGGCTGGATAGTGCAAACGCAAGGTGCGCAAGTCGTCCACTGATTGTAAGGGACAGCAAAAGCAGCTCACTCTTTCAAACTTTTCATAGAGGCCGCCCCAAGTGAAACCGCGTTTTTTGCAATAGGCTAAGGCGTCTCTTTCTGTGACACCCCACTCAATGAGTGGATAGCGTTGCACTATGTACTCTGTAGAGCGTAACGTTTTCTTGAGGGTTCGTGCCTCTTCATCGGCGGCAAAGCCTATGCACTGTTGCAGTGGCAAGGTGACGTTTTGCTTGTGGGTAAGTGCAAAGATATGCGCTCTAAGGGACTCTTGCTTTCTCCCCGTGCACCATCGGCGGCTTATGTGTGGCCAGCCGCGCCCTATGGAACGCAATTCCTTGGTATAGCGTTTGATTACTGGGTATTCAGAGAACATCCAATCAAAGGGAGTTTTTTCAGTTTGTGTGCCTACGGGAAGCCGTGGACGTAGCCGCGTTATGGTATGGCCTGTGAAATTTTCAAGCTGTTCTAAGTGGTCGTGCATTTGTGGGAACTCCCAACCACCGTCAAAAAAGACAATATCAGCGATATTTTCACCGCGCTCCAAAAGCATAAGCAACATGGCGGTGCTGTCCTTTCCGCCAGATAAAGAAATGACATTTGCATTGGCTTGCATTACGCGTACTCCTTATGCTGACGCTCAGCCAAAATTGCCGCATACACTTCTTTGCTTATGCGCTTTTCTGCAAAGGCCACTTCGGCGGCTTGCTGTATGCTTTGGCCATATTTCTTGAGCAGTATTTCTGTTTGCTGAATGAGCTTTTCGGGGGCTGTGTCTATAAGGATTTCACGCACCTCTGGAGTGAAGGCAATGTACTCACGTAAAGCCATGCGCCCTGTAGTATCTGCGAGGGGCACAAGCCTTTGGGAAACCACCAGACGCAAGCTTGCCAGCAAGGTGGCGGTGATTTGCGCTCGCTCCAAGGCAGGGAACACATTGATGATACGGCTGATAGTTTCAGGCACAGAGCGCGTGTGCACAGTGGAATAGGCGGCAACGCCCACTTCGGCGCTTTCAATCATGCCGCGTAATGTTTCAGGGTCGCGGCTTTCCCCAATGAGGATAACATCAGGGGCAGTGCGTGTGGAGTTGCGCGTGGCGGTCACGAAGGATTCCAAGTGCTCAGGGATGGTGCTTTGAGATACCGGCCCTTGGGGATTTTCGATGGCGTCAAAGTCAAACTCAATGGGCGCCTCATAGGTACACACATGACGACCGCCTTTTTCTATAATATGGCGTAAAATGGCGGCTAAGAGCGTGGATTTACCGCTACCCATAACACCGGTAATGAGCACAAGGCCATTGCTCGGCATGGCATGGTCAATGATGCCTTGCTCCACGCAAAGGCTATCTAGCAGCGGCGGCATGGAAGGAATAGCACGGAAAACAATCTTCACCCCCGTGCCATACCCATCGGCAATGGGCGTGGCATTACCGCGATAGCGATGATACAGGGGATAGTTTTCCTGTATCATATGCCCAAAGTCGTAATCCTTTTGGCTGGACTGAATCATGGCAGAGGCAGAGTTGTTCTTGGTGATGTAATTTAGCACAGCAAAAAGCTCATCGGCGCTGAAAGAGCGTTTGGTCACGCTTTGCCATACACCGTTGAGACGGAGCCAAGCCGTGGAACCGGAGCGCAAACACACGTCCGACATGCCAAGGTGCGTTGCCCAGAGTAAGAAGCTGTCCACATCATCGTATGTCCAGCGGCCCTGCGGTTCATGGGGATAGTGAAGCATTACTTTTTCCCCTTGAGCATAAAACGTGAGGGGGAAGTTATGCGGTACACCTTTTGCCCAATGTGTAATTTTGAGCCATTGCTAGATTTTTGCGAGCCCATATGAGCTGAAGCCAAGGTGATTTTGCTGAGCAAATGCTGAGCGGTGAGCCTATGGTACAGCATGATGCCCCTATAGCTTTGGGTCATGCGAGCCATGTTGGCGGCGTAGAGCTCACGCGCTTCATCTATGCCTTGCGTCCAAGCTTCGCGCACAAGACTGCGCCACAATGTGCGCTCTTCGCTATTTTGCGGAAGCACGGCAAGGTTTGGCTTTTCTGCCTTGGGGAAGGCATCCGCCATAAGGAAGGTACGCCATGTGGGAATGATGCTCACGTACTTGGCATTTTCTAAAAGCTCATAGGTGGTTTTGGCTGTACTCACCGTGACGGCATTATCAAGCCGCATGGACGCCCCGGCCTTGGTGAGAATGGGCGGCATGATAATGCCGTCACCGTGCGTCATCATAAGCGGTGAAAAGTTAAAGGCTGTGTCCAGCACAGGAGCGTATTTCTCCGTTTCCTGCACAAGCCGCGCGTACTCATAGGACATGCACTTTGTAAGGCCACAAGATTGGCGGCGTCACGCATGGCTTCGGGGCGCAAACGTGCCGCCGCTGTTTCTTTGGCGTGGGTTGTGCCTTTGGCTTCCAGTAGTTCTATCAATTCTTCAGGTTCATTATTTCCATTTGCGGATTTTTCATGCACCACCACATATTGCCGCTCAGCGTCTTCTTCATAAGTGAGAAGTCTGTCCTTGCTTTTTTCGCTTTTTGAAACAGCCTTTTCTTGAGGTTTATCAGGCACAGGCGAAAGCGTCGCTTCTTTGGTTTTGGTGGCACAGCCGCCTAATGCGCAGAGCAATAAAAAATAGGATAGGAGGCGAAGCATTAGCGCACCGCCTTTTGGGTACGCGCAAGGGTAATGCTACGCTCAAAGGGGTCTATTTTCACCTTGGCTTGCGGTTCCACTTGCCACGAAATATCTTCGAGAATTTCATGGGCTGGGGTGTTCAGTCCGTACACCACCACTGAAAGACTTTGCCCGGAAGCTGTGCCCATTTCTTTGTACTTGTAGCCAAGGGCAAGGCAAATTTCTTTGAGGGCGCCGCCGGCTTCGCCTGTCCAAGAAAGGGAGATAGGCTTTTCAAGGCTTGGGTCTAAGGGCGGCAATAAAATGTCTATGCCTTGACCTCTGAGCTTTGCCAGCATGGCTAGGTCTGTATGGGCATTTTCGGCGGCCTTGCTTAAAGTTAAGGCCACAAAATCTGCTGAGGCTGTTTCGTTTTGCACTGTTTTTTTAGTAGAACAGGCACAAAGAGAGAGTGTTAATACAAGTAAAATAAGTAATGTTTTCATGGTTTTTTCTCCTGATTAGATATATAATTATATTTTTATATATTTATATTTTCGCGTTTGACTTATGAAATATATTTTTATATATTTATATAAATTATTAAAATATACATTTGTAGAAAGGGGTAAGAAATGGTCAGCATTGTTGTCGCCAACAAGAAAGGCGGAGTGGGAAAAACCACCACATGCCAAAATGTAGCCGCCGCTTTGGCACTGAAGGGCAAGCGCATTCTCGCCATTGATATGGACGCGCAAGCAAGCCTCACCACCTCGTGGGGAGTCACCGCTGAGGGCAGTATTTTGGATGTGCTCAGAAAAAAAGCTGAGTGGAAGGACATTGTTCAGCCGGTGGAGAACAATCTTTTTCTCGCCCCTGCCACACGAGACCTTGCCGCCATGCCCGATATTTTCGCCACAGAATACGGTAAGGAAATGTTGCTCAAAGAAGCCCTCGCTACACTGCCCAAAAGTTTTGACGCGGTGCTCATTGACGGGCCGCCTTCCTTGGATTTGTCGGCTATCATGACCTACACGGCGGCGGACTATTTGCTCATTCCCATGCAATGTGAGTTCTATGCCTTGGAAGGCCTCGGGCTCATGTTTGACGACTTTAAGCGTATTCAGCAAAGGCTGAATCCCGGCTTGCATATTCTTGGCATTGTGCCCACCTTTGTGGATAAGCGTAAGCGCTTGTGCCGCGATGTTTTGGATGTCCTTGCCAAAGAATACAAAGAGCACCTCATGACAACAACTATCCGTGATAATGTCACCCTTGCTGAAGCACCGAGCTATGGCAAAAGCATTTTTGCCTATGATGTCAAAGCCAATGGAGCGCAGGACTATGAAGCCCTGACCGTAGAAATTTTGAACCGCATGGAGAACACATATGAATAATAGAAAAGGCGGCCTTGGAAAGCCCAGCATGAGCACCGAGGCCAAGGAAGATTTGTTAGGCTCCGTTTTTGGCGAAAGTGCCCCAGTAGTAAAGGGAGAAAAGGCAGAAAAGACAGACACAGCCCCCCTTGCTTCAAACGCAAAACCTGCCAAAGCCGTGAAAGAGCCCCGTGCCCCAAAATCCTCTGAGGGTAAAGCTGAGCGCGTGGGAAAGTTCTTCCAATTGGATAAGCAATTGGCAAAGCAGATAAAAATCTTCGCCATTGAGCATGATAAAAAAGAAATAGCTGTCATAGAGGAAGCCTTACGGTATTATTTGAAGCATCATGCTTAACGGTTCCCAAAGAACCACACTTGTATGGGTGTGTAGACTTGATATTTTAAGACAGTAATGCGCCAGAATGTACAAAGAATAGCAAACGTGTTTGCGAGAGATACTAAAGTAAGTGCTATTGCAGTTAGAAGTAGCAGATGTAATGGAGGCGATGGTAGATAGCTAACGCTTGAATAACATATTAATATAACAGCTAAAAGCGCCACACAAACTATAATAACAATGCGTAGGTAAAGGCTTTTGATAGCTCTTTTGCGCTCTTCTTCACTGTGAATGCCCCACGCTTCAAGAACATGCTTAAAGTCTTTTTCAAGATGCTCTTGATATTCCACATCGCGATAGCGCTTGAATAAAGCCAAACGAGTAAGGCTTTGCTTTTGCAAGCTTTGCACATGGGCTGAGCTTTGTGAAAGCTCGGCTTTGTGCTCTTGAACATGCTTTTTTAACTTCTTAAACATCTCTAACTCCTAAAAATATTATTTGCGTATATCTTTGACGCCATGCGCTCCTGAACTCACCACATTGGTGGAACCCACAAAGACATTTTTCACGCCGGACTGGTCTTCTTTTTCGCCAAAGGCATGAGTTTGCTGTCCAATCCAAGAGGTCACGCGCTCAGGCAAAAAGTGGATGAGGGAAAAGACTTTATTGGCAGTCATAATGACCACGGTGGCAAGGATGACCAGCATGGAAATGGTGCCGGTAATGCCAAAGATTTTGGTTTGAGCAGTGCCTGTGATAAAGCGTTCAAAGCCTGCGCCGATGAGCAAGCCCAGCCCTTGCATGAGCATGACGGCGGCAAAAAAGCCCGTCACCATGAGCGGCGGACGGATGATAATGGAGAGAAGCAGAAAATAGCCTCTTTTGCCATGCTGACCGGCGGCGCCGTCACCTTCAGGCAAGGCATGGGCGCACAGCCATAAGGGCGCCGCCACCAAGGCTTCCACCACCAATAATACCCAGCTTGCAAGGGCAGAAATCCAGCGAATGAAGGGAATGGCAGGAAGATAATAGGCAAGAGCAAGCCCATAAAGCAGTAAGGGCAAAAAGATGGAAAAGAGCGCGAAGGAGATGTATTTGTCCAGTGAGGTGAAGGAGTCTCCCACCAGAGGAATGGCTTTACCGAGGGCAGCCGCCACATCAAGGGCGCCCAGAGCCGCAGCTAAGGCAAAGGCTGTGCTGATGAAATAATCCCCCACATTGGCTATGGCCATGATGGGGTCTGAGGTGGACATTTTTTCCACAGCGATGGGCAAAATATTGCTGGTCACAAGGGAATTAAGCGTAGCGCGTAGCCAGTTCATAACCTCGCTAAAGCCGCCTGTTTCCCCCGTTACCGCAGGGCTTGCCCCTGTGTCTGAAATGCCGCGCCGCATGGAATAGGCCGTTTTGATATAATTGGCCACGCGCTCTTTGATGGCGTCATAATCATGCAGACCAAAGGTCATGGCGAGCATTTCTGAGGTGGTAAACTCATAAGGCGCATAGCTTATATTGGAATACATGGCTTCGCGCACTTCTTGATTTATCCACGAAATTGACCAATACGAAGCCCCGGCTACGAACCAACCATATTGGTCTGACACTTCTTGAAAATCTTTGAGCTTTGCGCCTAATTGGTCTTTTTTTGCATAATTTTGTAATGAGCTCACAATGGTGGTATTCACGGCATTGGCGGCATTATATAAAGCTTTACCGTCAATATCTGTGCTGGCAATGTTTGGGTCGGCAAGCTCTTGTGCTACGCTTGAAAGGGAAGAAATGGCGGAGCTTACGGCGTTCACTTTGCCACGGCAAAGGGCGTCACTTTCTTCGGCGCATACCACAGTGATGCTTCCTGCATTGCCATTAAAGGCGAAAGTGTATTCACCGCCGCTACTAAAAGTATTGCTGTCATAGTTCCACTGACCACCGGGGCTTATGCCAAGGCCGCGCCGCTCATTCATATAATATTGGAAGACGAGAGAGCGCAAAGTGCCATTGGTGATGGTGGAATAATGGGCAACATTCTGGTCGGGGGCTTGTACGGTGAGCTGTCCGCCATGCTCCACAAAAAAGTCCGAACCAAGGTTCCAGACATAATTGCCAAGATTTATGGAAAAGCCGATGCAAGCCAATATGGCAATTTGAAACAAGGACAAACCTTTGAAGATGGGCGCAAGGGCTCCCATGGCTCCCACAAAGCGCAGCGGCATCCACAAGGAATTATACTTTTTGCCCAAGGGGACACCTTCATGGGCTGTGCCTGCTACGGAAATAGCCATGACCCAAATGAACAAGGCCGAAATCACCGCGAGAGCCACAAGGTTGAAGGCGGAGAAAATTTGTAGCATGAGCTCGGCAGAAGATGAGCCGCCTAAATTCTGGCCTAGAGTGTCCCAGCCTTGCCCAATGAGCAAATCAATAAGCTGACGGCTTGCGTCACTTTGTAGGGTGATTTCTGATGTTGCAGGGAGTTCTTGTGCCATATATTTTCCTGTGAAATATAGTTATATTTTTATATAAATATATATTTATATTATTGCTGAGTGCCGAGCATTCTGGTGTATAAATCTTTTAATTCAGAAGCTTTTGTGCCTTCCATATCCGTGAGAAAGGAAAGAGAAGCAATGACAGCCATGTGACTGAGCAAGGCATTGTTTCTTCGGTTTTGCTCCACTTGCATGGCCTGCATAAGCGCAAGCTCACGCAAAAGACCGGCTTCGGTGGAAGAGGCAATATGCGTAAACCAGTTGGGATTGCCCATGCGCATTTGTGAGAGCAAAGAATAGAGTCCTGCCTCTGAGAGCTTACCGTCCACAAGGCCGGGAGGTGTGCCACTGCCTCCTGCTTCGTTCCATTGATTTGTTGCCCATGTGGTCACGTCATCGGGAAGCGTGGGAGCGTGAAAAGCTATGTGCTCATTTAAGACTTCAGCCGCCAAGGCAAGACGTGCATCGTGCACCTTGCGTGAGGCTTCATAGGTTTGCCCTGCAGGAGTATTCTTTTGCCCTTCTGTGATGACAGGCAAAGGATTAGGCGTGGTGAGCGTTTTTACCGCTTCATGGGCTTTGGACACATCTTCGGCGGTGAGTGTGGTGTTTATGGGGAAGAATGCCTCCACTGTTTCGCCGCGTTTCAGGTGATTTTCTTCCAGAATGCGGCGTAAATAATCAAGGGGTATGGCATCCTTATTATTGGCATAATCTCCTTGCTTTTCACGCAAGGCTTTTTGCACTTCTTTTTGCGCTTGTGTGCTGAGTTGCACCCCTGCGCCCAAGGCACTGGCACCGCAAAGACCGTTTGGCTGTGCGCCTTTGCCGTACAAATCTTGTGCTTTCATGGTTTCAGCGGCAACGCCTTGGCCTTTGATGGCGGCAACATTGCTTTCTTTTAAAGCCATAATGGCGCGAACAATGGTGGCAGATTCCGTCTTAATGGTGCCAATGATGTTTTGCGCCGCACGTAGGATTTCAGAACGTATGGCTTCTGCCTCCTGAGAGGTGTGCAAATTCACGGTCTGTATGGTTTCTATTTTTGCCGTTGTCACAATGGCTTGCACTGAGCCGCAGTCACAGCCGTAAGCAAAGACATTGGTGGGTATGGTAAGCATAAGTACTACAAATAAATATTTCATAAATTTCCTTTAAGCGGCGTACACTTCATCCGCTATTTCACGGATTACATTAGTTATTCTCTCATCTGAAGAACTGTGTTCTGTGATTAAGCGGCGGCGGCGTTCTACCTCTGACTTGGCAGAACCACTGGGGAATTTGAGCGCCAATTTTCGCAAAGTTTCCGATGGCGTCATGCGCTGATACAAATTGTTGCGAATGGCCATGTCTTCTGAGGTGGAGGAAAATGCCCATAGGGATTGCGCACCAATGGTCATGGTGAGCACAAGCTGTGAAAGTCCTGCCCCTGTACGGAAAAGCCCCACAAAGTTTGCACCGGCGCGACTAGGTTTGCCCAAATGCGACAGAGCATGGGTACAAGCTTCATTAAGGCCAAAGCGTTTTTGTAAAGACGCTATGCCTTGCTGTGTGCCTGCGCCCAAAATGGTGACGGTGGTGGCAAGTTCACAAATAATATCGGGTATATCGTCTATGGATTGTGTGTATAGACCAAGGGAAAGGTTCCACTTTCTGGACTCACGAGCCATAGTGGCCATGTCTGCCTGAAGCTGATTGGCAACGGAAGGATTATTGGTGACGCGGTGCGCTTCATCATAGCAAATGCGCTTGGGAGCTTCTCTTAAGGCTTCCGCACGCGCTATATGATAGGTGTGATAAAGCTCAGGCATGAGGAAAACGTCTTCTTGCGTGTCACTAAACAAGGATTTTGCCAAATGCATGGCAAGCATATAAGAGGTGGCGCATGTTCTGTCTGCCACTACGCCGCCGCGCGGAGCAATTTCTTCAAGGTTAAGACTGATGACATGCGCATCACCAAGGTCAAATTGTGTGGGCTCGCTTAAAATTTTGTAAGAATTTCCCGCGTCAATAATGGCTTGCCAAACATTATTGACAACCTTTGAGCCATAGGTATTGGCAATGCCTGTATTGGATTTTATTTGCGTGGTGATATCCCCAAGCAAAGGCACGGCACGGCGTTGCGCTTGGATGGCTTCATGTATGTAGCCATGCTTAAAAAGCGTATCCACCACATGCCACCATGTGGGCTTTGCACCAAGGTCAAAATTCTCATTTTCCATGATGGCATCAATGTGCGGATACACATATTTTTCATAAAGCTTAGGCTTGTGCTTGGGCGCGTGTATGTCATAGGCAAGGTCTATGGCGCGGCCTAAAAGCTCCGCAGTGCCTTTTTCCGGAGCATTGGCATTGAGCGGCGTAGCAAGCAGACTTAAAAAGTTCACCAAAAAAGATTTGTGCGAAGGCAAAGGAGTACGACAGCCCAGCGGTGTATCAAAGGGATTGATACTGTATTCAGGCGTCATACGCAGACGATGATAGGTAGCTAAATACTTTTTGTGTTCAGGGAGATTTTCCCTGAGTAAAGTAATGACGCCTGAGCTGGAAGGGCCTATATCTATGATGACAATACGCCCTAATTTTTCAAGGCCGGCTTGCGTTGCAAAGGCAAAGTTCATGGCATTCAAGAACACAGATTTACCGCCGCCCATGGGCGCCACGCCAAGGTCAATCCATGCAGCTTGCTCGCAAGAGTTGGGCGCAAAGGGAATGATTTTTCCATCTTGAGTGCGCAATAGTAAGTTTCCGTCTTTCCACGGCGATGCAGGACGCAAGGGAAGCATTCCCAAAGCTTCTTGCAGGGGCGCAGCCGTGATGGGCGCAGGACTTGTGGGCATCATGGCAGGAATTGTGGCCGTTACCCCCAGCAAGGGGTCGCCCACGGCTTCGGTCACATCGGCAGTTCCCCAGCCTTGCACGGTTTTGGAAAGCTCAGCCATGCGCTGTTTTACCAACTGGAAGGCTTTTTCTTCTGAGTCTTCAATGACCGCCCAAGTACACAAACAAATACGGAATTTGACGCAACATGTGCCGGAAAGGTTCATTTCTCTGAGCTTACGTATGGCAGTGTTAAAACGCTTATTGTCCCTACTGGCAAAAGAAAGCACTGAGGATAAAAAGGGTTTAATGCCCATATCAAGGCCGCCGTCTTCTATGAGGAAGGATATGCGGTACGGAATGCGATTGTGCTTACGCGCCAGTATCCTAAAGAGCTCTTGAAAAGGCTTTGGCGTTTGCGGCATAAGCGTCATGACCAAAGGCGCGTACAACCTGTCACCAATCTTTATGGTATTGCGCGAGGTAATATGCCCCTCACGAGGCCAAAGCTGTGTTTTGAAGTCGGGATAGATGACATTTTGTAAAGCTTCTTTTGCTTTCGCGTCGCTTTCGGGAAAGCGCAAAGGTAAAGGGTCTCCTGCTATGAGGGGACGCCAATTTCTACTGGTAAATTCAGGGTCAATGCTTGCGCGTATGTTTTGCAAAGCCTCATGGGCAGAAAGCGGATATGCCAGCAAGTCCAATTGGGTAAAGGCGTCTAGCACACCGGACACAAAACCATTATGTGCATCGTGCAAAGCCTTGATAGCGCGGTTCACTTGCTGACAGCCCCAAGGACTTGGCATGTCACTGAGGGCTTTGAAATTTTCTTTAAGCGCTGTTTTTTGTATGCTTGGCGGAAGAACATGCGGCCTTGTCCAAAGTACCAGCCAGCATTTTTCAGTGGAGCAATAATCCTTTAAGGAATCAGCCCAATTGCTTTGTAATTCCGCTATGTCGAGGTCAAGATTTTTTGCCGTCAGCACTGAGGGATTGAGCAACTCGTCAATGCGCTCAGAGGAGCTTTCAGGGTCAAATTCAAAGACCACTTGCATCACGTGGCCACGCTTGGAAAATGACGACTGCAATTTTTCCGTAAGGCCGGACACAATATGCTTAAATTCTTCGGCGCCCACTTGTTTCAACGAGCCTTCAAGATAGAGCAGGGAAATAAGGCTGCCGTCATCGGCAACTAAGGTATTGCCTTCGGCTGTTTCGAGGCGGCAATAGCTGTGCACCGGGGCGGCAAACATCTCCGAAAAGATGCGAATGCCACGTTCAACACTTTTTGCTAACATATCAAGCATATTATCCATTCCTCTTGAGTACGATTTGTTCAATAAGAACGCCGTGCTTTGTGGTGGCGGTGGATGCGCGAGCAATAAGTACCGTAGCGAGGAGTTTCTGTGTGCTTTCAACTCCTTGACTGGACTCGTAGGACACAATGAGTGGGAACTCTATGCGCCATGTAGCTTTTCCGTCTATGATACCTGATGCCACAATGACAGGAGCGCCGGTCTTGGTGGCAGAAACGGAAAGCCTTTTCTCCTTCACCATGGCAAGAGCCCCCGATGTTTCTAATGAATCTAAATACGATGCGTAGGCATTGGCACTAAAGTATTCTCTAAGGTCAGAGAGCTGTTTTCGCCATTTTACAAAATCTAGCGAAACCGCTTCAATGATAATGCCTGATGTCCAGTCAAGGAGCTTATTGTGGGTGAGAACGGGCTTGGATAAGGGGATAAGTTCAAGAATAGTGTCTCCCGACGTGGCAAAATAAGTGGGCTTTGGCGGATTGCAAAGGAGGAAAACAACCGTACCGGCGCAGATAATATTTGCCCCTAAGGAGAGAAAAAGAAGCTTCAAAACGCGGTTAAAGCCGTGCTTATACCAATGCACACCGCCTAAAACCAATTGCGTTTCATTCATGGTCAAAGCACTTTCTTGTGAAAGTTTTTCGTCATGTTGCGGCATGGCTTCTGCTTCTTTTTGGCTACAGATATTCATGAACGATGCCCCTTAATTACAGCCCAAGCTCATCGAAGCCGGTGGTTTGGTCGGTTTCAAAGATAGTCATGGAACCGGAGCCGATAACTGCTGAAAATCCTAATAAGCATACGGCCACAATGATTTTCCAAGTAGCAGAGTAATAGGAATCTTGACTGCCTTGCCTACTGGCCTTAACAAAGTCAGACACGCCGAATATGCCAAAAACTACTCCTGCAAAAAAGCCAAGCATTAAGGCCGCCAGAGCCATGCCCTTGGCATTTTCCCCAATGGTTTCTCCAATGTCGCCAAAACTTGCTGCAGCGTGGACAATTTCAGGCTGAAACAGCATGACGCTTGCCATGCTCAAAAAAGCTACAGTTATGCGAAGGCTCTCAGCTTCAATAAACAGTATTTTTTCTTTCACGCTTTTCTCCTAACCAATGATGGTTGTTATGTATGTTTGTACGTCACCGCCAATGGTGGCTCCAATGCCACGCAGGAATGTGACGAGGTTTACTGCCAAAATGCCGCCGCACATATGCACAAGGCCGCTATAAAAATGCGATGCTTGCTGGGCAGTGCTGCGCAGAAGAAAGGTGCCACGTATAATGCCGATGAGCCCCACAAGGGCAATGGCAAACACGGCAAATTGGATATATTCAGAGCCAAAGGAGGCCGGCGGCGTATATTGCAAGCTTTGCTCAGAAGACTGGTTGAAAATGGTCATGGCAAGAGCGTCTAAAAACGGGGGGATATTCAAAAGCAAGATGGAACGGCTAAAAGACCATATGGCTATGGTGCGCTGATAGCGATGCTCATGACTTATCAATTGCGCACAGCTCACGAGGAAAAAGATAAAACCACTGAAATAGGCTAGGATAAAGAGTACAGGCCACCATGCTTGCAGGTGCGGAATGACATTGGCTACATAGGAGGTCATGCTTACTTACCCTTTGTCGTCACTATGAGAACGCCGATGGCTGTGCCAGCATCAAGGTATACCGTGGGAGGACGCTCAAAATTCTTCTCAAAAATTTCACTGGCCTTGGAGCCCACATTGCCGGCAGCAATGAGCGCCTGTTCGCCCAAGCTGTAGGTGTTGAAAAGAATATTATTGGAAGCCACGCCGCCGGTATAGCCATAATTGGTGCTCTCTGCGCCGCTCATTTGCGTGGCATTGCCAAGCCCTGCCAAGAAGGAAGACGCAATAAGTCCACCCCAGCGGCTAAAGAAATGCGTATCCACGGAGCTTGCTACGGAGCTTTCAGAAGTGGCAGGGTCAATGGCATAGCCTTCTAGGGAAATTTCTTGACCGTTGGCTAAAATGGCACGAGAGAATGCCAAGACAAGTTTTTCTTCAAAGCTCTGAAAACTGCCTATAAGGCGAGTATTTTTGTGCTTTCCTGAAACAAGAGTTGCCATAACCACCGAAGGCACATCACTGTTAACGCTAGTTTCCACCACGCCGTAGAGCAAATCTCCTGCCTTAAAGGGTGAAGGTGTGGGGAGAGGCAATGGCTTTTGCGCATCCTTGGCAGGAGATAGTGTCGTTTGCTCGTCTTGCACAAAGATAATTTTGCTGTTGCTCAGTGAAGCAGAAGCAAGCTTGGCATCCAGCGATGCCAGATCTTTCTTCATGCTTTTTAGCAATTCCGCGTTGCGCTTAGTATTGGTATTTGTCAGAGGCGCCGCAGGACGCACAGGAGCCACAACCACAGGCGGTGGCGGCGGTGTTTGTTCCTGTTTCACTTCTTTTTTTTGCACCACAGAAGGCTTTTGCCCGAGCGGTGTGGGCAAAAAACTTTCACCGGCCTTGAGGGCTAAGTCCGCTTGTTTACTGTCATGCTCAATGACTTTTTCATTATAGGCCGCAGTGCCTTGTCCGCCGGCTTGCCCTTTCACATAGCGAGAGTTAGCCGCCTTCATGTTGGAATCCGAAGGCTTTGGCTCAGGGGCAAAAAGCGCAAAGGCTATGAATACAAGGACAGCACTCAGAATGGTTATGAGAATGGAAAGCAGGATGAAACGCCGCTTTTTTTCCGTACTGGATATTTTACTCATGCCTTTGGCCTTGCACAAAAGCGTTTTTCAAAAGCACGGTTTTGATGTGCCCTTGTTCAGAAATGAGCACACGCGAGCTTAAAGGCAGCTCATAGCACTTCACATTTCCTGCGCCATTGGCCACAGCCGTCCACGCCGGCCACATGAGCATGTGTTTGGTTCTGATGTATAAAACATCATGGAGTTTCCACGCTTTGAAGTTTTCAGAGCTGGCATTGCTTTGTATGCGCTGAGCACCTTTGGGCGGCACAAGGTCTAAGAAGGCGAGCATGGGGGAGGTCACCGTTTCGCGCATTTGTTCAAGCATGGGCGTGGGAGCATTGGGGCCGCGTCCTGCCAATTGAAAGAGCACCAGCGCATCGGCTTGCCTTTGGGGTGCACGAACAGAATCTGCCACCAACATGATGACGAGAGGGATATCTTGTTTTTCAAGGGTCACGTTGATGGTGGAAACGCCGTAATCTTGCGAAGGGGTTACGTTAAGCAAATTTCCTTCAGGCAGTTGCGGGCGTAGCACTTGAAAAAGCGCAGGACTGCCATTGGTCACGGAAGTTATGGCCCACGGCGCCCCTGTCGAATCGTGAAAAACAAGAGAGGTGGATATATTCGCCGTGGTATGTACACGAATAGGCTTTGCGCCGGACTCTAAGTTGACGCGCACCGTTCGGGATTGTAAGGCCGGAACCACAGGCAAAAGCGCACGGTCGCGCTGGTCTGCATGTTCCCTATATTGCTGAATTTGCTCTTTATTGAGCGGCATCATATGCTCAAGGCTTTCCTCAAAAAGAGCTTGCTTTTCTGCCTCAAGTGCTAATTCTCGCGCCCTTGCTTCTTCCAGTAAACGGGCTTGCTTGGCTTGAAACTCTGCCATTTCCGTAGGCGTAGGCTGACCAAGTACGACGCCTTGCTGGCCTACAGTGCTTGAGGCACTTTCTGGTTGCGTTGCAGGAGCTTGAGGAACCGGAATATGCGTTTTTGCCTCTGAAATTTGCGTACAGCAAAGGCAAAATACCGCCATAAAAGTGAAAATTATGCGTATCATGCTACACCCTTTTGGCATTCAAAATGCCCACGTTGTTTTTGGGAGTGAAAAGGAGGCTGAAAGGGTTGGCTATGTGCTTTAACACGGTAGCCTCTTTTACATGCTTCAATAAAATCTTTAATATTTAGTATGTTGTCATGAGGGACGTCAGAAATACGTGGAGCTTTGCCTATGCTTTCAAGATAAAGCCACGTGCCAAAGAGCATGTTATTTATGGGTTTATCTGCATGATAATCGCTAAAGCGTGAGGCAAAGCGCTCAAACTCAGGGCGCAAGAGTGCGTTTTTTGCTTGAGCGGCTTTACGTTCCTGATGTTCTTGTGCTTCGTACTTTTTGTAGGCTTCTTGTTGCAAAAGGTGACGCTTATCTTCTTGCAAGGTTGAGGCTATGGTGTCTTGCACATCAAGCCAATACTGCCCATGAAGCCATTTACCAAGGAAGGGGATGAAGCGACCATCTTCCTTTTGCCAGTTACGCGAAGCGGCAAAGTGCTGAATGGCTGTGAGTAGAATTTCCGTGGGTGGCAGTTCACCGCTTTGGGCAAGCTGAATCCATGCCTCACGCGCAAAGCCCTTAGAACGCTTTTTGGGATAGGCTTCCCACACTTTTTCAAAGTCAGCCATACTCACACCCATGCTCCCGCTGGCATTTGCTTTCCTGTTTGGCATGGGTACTACGTTAAGAGAGTGTTTGTTTATCTTTGCAGTATTAAGATTATTTATGTAGCCAACTTTTGGCTGAGGGTAGTCAATTTCTGCCTGGGGGTAGCCAATTTCTAGCTGTGCTTTAGGCTCATCTTCAAAAGCAAAATGCGGCTGTGCGCTGTCTTGTTGGGGTGGTACAGGGGCGTCTTTTGGGGCAATAGCAGAAGGCATTTCAAATCCTTCAGGCAAGAGCATATAGTAGATGGAAGTACCGCCAGTATGCTTTTTTGCTATGAGCTTAGCTTTCTCTAGCTCATCGATGAGTTTCTTAATGGTAGTGACGCTGTAGCCTAAGTGCTTTGCCAAGGTCTTCTGCGAAGGCCAGCAATGGTCTTTGTAAGCGGCGTAATTGCAAAAGACTGCGTACAGCACCTTTGCTGCCAGCGAGAGCCCCAAGGCGTGATTATAAAAAACATGTGTTGGCATAATGAAACCGCGAATATTTCCCTTTGGTATAAATGTCTGCATACGCTTTCTCCGAGCCATTCCCGCACTTGGGAAAAAAGACAAAAGTACACAGACTCAACTATTGACAGCGAGAACCCTTTTGGGGTAGTGTCAACTCAACATTTCGACTGTGGAGTTACACTCTGCGAAGAAGCCTTCTGAGTTCCCGCTCGGAGGGCTTTTTGCCTTTCTATGGCTTTTTGTTTTTCCTCAAATAAAATCCTTTTCTGAAATTCTGAGGCTGGTTCCGAGCGGCTGGCTCATCAGGTTGCGCCCACCACGACGCAACGACAGACCCCACAGCAAAAAAATTCTTTGCGTATGGATAAAAGGGGTGTGTTTCGCCCTGCTGAAGTGCAGGGCATAAGATGGGGGGGCGAATTCAGAGAAATAGGCAAAGAGATTGCCCAAGATAAGCATAGGGAGCTTTTAAGCAAAGCAGAGGTAACGCTTTAATACTTTTCAGTATAAAGAGCTTATTAAAATTCCATGAAAGAGCACTCTCCTCTTTATCAAAAAAAGAGTAAGAAAAAACTTTCTGAAAATCTGGGGGAGATTTGGGGTAAATAGACTTTTTGGCGAACGCAAAAGAGCTTACAGAAAATTGTATATTTCTGTAAGCTCTTAAGATTCTTCTGGTACCCGGAGCCGGACTTGAACCGGCACAGCCTTGCGGCCGAGGGATTTTAAGTCCCTTGTGTCTACCAATTCC
Source organism: uncultured Desulfovibrionaceae bacterium (assembly GCA_964370835.1). Lineage (GTDB taxonomy): Bacteria > Desulfobacterota > Desulfovibrionia > Desulfovibrionales > Desulfovibrionaceae > CAYJAD01. The sequence continues at coordinate 2,214 of CAYJLO010000038.1, read as the reverse complement.
ACCATCCGGGCAGATAGCGGGCAAGGGCAACCGCCCTCGCACGTTTCTTTTAGAGATATGTGCTGCTCATGTCAAGTTTTTTGTGCATTTTTTTTGTAACAAAACTTTTTTACAAAAAAAATACTTTTTTCTTGACTTCTGAGGCATTGTCCCTTAGAAACTTTCTTGCACTTAGGTGCGGAGAGGTGTCCGAGCTGGCCGAAGGAGCTCGCCTGCTAAGCGAGTATACGGGCTTAAACCTGTATCGAGAGTTCAAATCTCTCCCTCTCCGCCACGAAGTTATGAATGCAAGGGTTTTACTGGAAACAGTGAAACCCTTTTTTCATTTGGCAAACAGACCCTAGCATTAAAAATGCCCATACAGACATTACATCCGTATGGGCATTTTAAACTCTATGGGCATATAGTTTTATGCTGTTGTAGTGAGTTCTTGATATTCAGCCTCAAGCACTGCCAACTGAGCCTCTAAGGCTTGCACTTGAGCTGATGATTTTCCTTCGCCAGCCTTTTCTTGTGCAGCAGCAATTTGTACTTCTAAGGCGTCAATTTCCGCTTGAACAGAATCTGCAGTGCTGGTGGAATCTGAGGAAGAGCTAGCTCCACCACCGCCACCACCGCCGCCACCGCCGCCTTTACCGCTTTTTGCATCGGCGCCGCCTTGCTCTGCAGTTCCCTGTCCTTCAGAGACGGTTTCAGCTTGCTGATTAAGAGTATCAGCATTTTCTTGCAAGTCAGTTTCGGCATCTTGAGCCGCTATTTCTTCTGTTTTAGCACTGTTCTGTTGCATTTCAGTATACAAATACTTGGCTTCATCGGAAATACTTACTTTGTCCCCCGACGCTTTAGATTGCTCTTCTTTCTTTTGCGTGGTTTGCAAAGTTCCCAAAGCATCCACAGCTTGCACGCCTTGAGAGTATGATAAACTTCCTATATCCATAATACGCCTCCTAGGAAAATTATTCCCTAGAATAATGTTGCAAAAAACATTCCATCTTCAATGCCATATCTCGTCAGCATATATGAAAAAACACTTTTTAGTAGAATACAGCTACACGAGCACCAAAGCACTCTCTGTTTGCAAGCCTAGCTCTTGCACATGCCCCACCAAGCACGCTTGTTCTCCAAGGCCATGCAAATACTCTTGCACCTCTTCTACCTGTGCTTCAGGTACAGCAAGCAACAAGCCACCGGACGTTTGTGTATCAAAAACCACGCTCTCTCTATTTTGTTCGATATTTCTAGAAGAATGAGAAAATGCCTGCCAGTATTTTCTATTCACATGACTACCGGCTGGAATAAGCCCATTATTGGCATACTCAAGCACATTCTCCATGATGGGTAATGCCTGTGTATCCAGCACAACTTGCACCTTGGATGCTCTAGCCATTTCTATACTATGTCCGCCAAGGCCAAAGCCTGTAATATCCGTGGCGGCCTTAAGGTCAAAAGTGCCTATGGCACTGGCGGCATGTTTATTCAAATGCGAGCACCATTTCGCAATTTGAGTCTCACTCCCTTCATAATCATCCCAGCGAGCTTTCACGCCTGTGGACAAAATACCGGTGCCAAGGGGTTTGGTGAGTAAAAGTCTATCCCCCACGCGCAAACCGTCATTGGTAGCCTTTTTTGCGGAATCTATGATGCCTGTCACCGACATGCCATACTTGATTTCGCTATCTTCCACCGTATGGCCGCCCACCAGCACAGCCCCGGCCTCTGTCAAAGCATCTAGGCCGCCTTTCAGTATGGCCGCCACGCTTTCTTCGCCCAAAAGGCCATGACAAGCCGTGGGGAAAAACAGCATATTCATGGCGCACCAAGGTGTACCGCCCATGGCATAGACGTCAGACAAGGCGTTGGCCGCGGCAATGCGCCCAAAGGTATAGGCGTCATTGACAATGGGGGCGAGGATGTCCACCGTCTGCACAATGGCCGCGCCAGTGGGTATGGACACCAGTGCCGCATCTTCATTATGCGCCCTACCGGCAATGACGCGTTCTTCCAATTGTGGAGATGCCACCGACGAAGCACGCACAGAATGTAATATTCGCTCCAGAACCTCTGGAGCAACTTTCGCTGCTCAGCCAGCCGCTGTGGCCATGTCTAATAAATGCATGGTGGTCTCCTTATTTGAGAAGGGATGGGTCTTTTTTGTTTTATTTTTTGTGGGGGAGGGGAAAACCTTTTTGGAAAAAGGTTCTTTCCCCTCCCCCA
>CAYJLO010000037.1:0-27876 GCA_964370835.1 uncultured Desulfovibrionaceae bacterium | reverse complement strand
TTAAACATACAGAGATGTCTAATTTAGCTTTGCACTAACTTGGGGAGGTTTACAGCCTAAATGTATTTGGCAGTTGGTGCTGGGGCCCCATGCGCTAATTTCATTATTGCCGTGACCAAGGTGTATGGAGGTGTTTTCCATACTGATGGTGTCGATGTTTACTTTGCCATCTTGGCCTGTGATTGTAGAATTATTCACAGCTAAGGTGGAAATATAGGTGTCCCCTTGTCCTAAAGTAATAGTGCAATCTTCTAGGGCAGTGGAGCCATAAATATTGTTATTGCCGAAGCCAAGGTCAAAATGTGCCCCGCTGTGGGTAGGGTTAAGAAGGAATATATTTTTAATTCTTTATCTCTTTTTTATGAAAAATTGGAGTGAATTTTGCATAAAATTAGCAGGATAGCTTTCATCGGTAATTTTTTCCTTACGTACCAAACTGGTTTGCATGTATGTAATACTTGGAGGATTCCATAATGAGTACTGTTACAAGTGTATCTAATCAGACAAGTTTTTTGCCCTCCACGCAGGCATCATCAAAAGCTTCAGGGGGCTTAGGTACGTCCAACGGTTTTGGCTTTGATTTTCTTGAAAATGCCAGCTCAAAAGCATCATATACTGGTTCAAGTGTGGGCTTATGGGGAGAGGAGGCACATAGTGCTTTTGCGCAAAACGCAGGTAATTTGAAAGGAACTACTTCCAGTGGGTTCATGGGGAAAACCCTTGCGGATGCTGTTAGCACAAAAATTTCCTTTGTGAATGAAGAGGCAAATTCTGCCTTGGTGGGGGGAAAACTTTCCATTAATCCAGACGCCAATGAGCTTACTTTACCCAGCGGTATTACACTTGCTTTGCCTTTTATCAATGATGGCAACTTTAGGGTGACCGAAGGTGAGGATGGCACTGTAACTGTTGTTACGGATATGCTTTGTGTTACTTATGACAAAGACGGTAATCGTATAACTTCTGAAAGGGGCAGTTTTGATCCTCTCACCGGCACAGAAGGTAAGGATTACATTATTAATCGTAATGGTACACATGTTAGTGCCGGTGGTGGCGATGATGTCATATTTCAGCTTAGCAAATCTGCCACCATTAGCGCCGGAGCCGGAGATGATGAAATTATTTTTGGCGATACTGTGTTTGATGAGCTCACTATTGACCTTGGCGAAGGTGATGACACCATAGAAAGCCATAGTCTTAGGGTTCATGGTGATCTTGATATAAGCGCCGGAGATGGTGACGATAGTATTAACATAGGCGCACTGCAAGCTGCAAACCTTACCCTCGATGGCGGGGACGGTAACGATACTATTCAAATAGGCTCGCTCACGGCTAGTAGCTTTACCATTGATGGTGGAGAAGGGAATAATAGTATTTCCATTCTCACACTCTTAAGTGATTCAGAAAATAGTACTAACTCCATATCAGTCGGCGATGGGGATAATGAAATTTCCATTGGTACTGGTGTTTTTAGAGGTGATATTGTCGTAGGCGATGGAGATAATACTATTTCTCTAGATCAAATAAAGGAAGCGACTCTACAAGGTGGTTATGGCGAAAATATTGTTGATATAAACGCAGCATATCTTAGTAGTATACACATGCTCGGAAAGCAAAGTATTGTAGAGATTAAAGATAATCAAGATTCTGCCATACGTATTGCTGAAGAAAAAGCCATGGTTACCAGTGCTCTCATAGGGCAAGTGGTTGATAGTATTTTGAATGAGCAAAAGCAAAACGATAAAAATGGATCATCTGAAAAAAGAAAGACTTTAGAAGATGATACCACTAGCGCTTCTCAAACGCATTCCCAGCGCAATACACTTATGTTTAAAGATGACATGGCGCAGCAAATAGAAAATATCCTTGCCCAAAGCATAAAGCCATTATGAGATGCACAACAAGGCACTACCGTGTAAATAGAGCTTTTTGAGCGGCGTAATTTTGTATATTTATATGTTCTAACTTTTTAATTATAAGATTTTTGTGTTCATTATAAAAGTGCAAGGCATGAAGATTTTGCTGCAGACAGAATTTTTTTATATATATGAAAAATAAAGGTTATTGTGAGATATTTTGCATATGTTGTTTTTTGATAGTTCTCTTTTACCACTTTCTTATTTGTCGTACGATGTGGTCTTTGAGAATAGGAATATTACCTTCTCGGCTCACTTGTACGCCAGCCACTATGGATCCTATACATGTGGCTTGCCATATATTTGCTTGACTTGCCAATGCAAGGCTAGATCCCACTAAAAAAGAATCTCCCCCTCCTGCAGGATCCACCGCATATGTGTTAAGAGCTTGAATTTGATCTGTCGAATCAGATTGAACCAAGGCACCTGCCTCGCCAAGAGTTATGACAACATTTTCACAAGAAGCTTTTTCTCTAAGTTTATTGGCCAAAACCACAAGGCCAGATTCAAAATCTTTGGTGGCTAGTCGAGCTTCTCTTTCGGTGGGAGTAAGTAATATGGCATTGGTAAAACGCGAAATATCACCTACCTGTGACGAAGATTGACTGTCTGCACTTATATTAACGCCATATTCTTGTGCTCTTTGGCTGAGCTTTTCCACAAAAAATTGCGGCAAGCAGCCATAGTTAAAATCTGAAAAAATGAGAAGATCTGCTTGTGCAAGATGCTGTTCAATGGCTGTGAGCATGGCAAGAGCTAATTCGCTACTGATGGCATGTTGTCTTAAGTGGCTTACGCGTAAAAGGGTTTTTCCTTTGCAACGAAATCTTTGTTTTAATGATGTGGGTCGACTTTTATCCACAAAAAGATAATTTTCAACATTGTATTGGCTTAATTTTTCTTTAGAAAATTTTTCTATTTCATCTTCTCCGCAAATGGAAAAGAATTTAACTTGAGCCCCTAAACTGGCAACGTGGGCAGCCACAATGCCTGCTCCTCCAAGGTATTTATCATTTTTTAAGGGTGTTACAACAATGGTGGGGTCTTCTTGCGACATTCCAAGGGGCGCACAATCTATATATTCATCAACAATAATGTCACCAATGACAATGACAGAAAGATTAGAAAAAGAATCTACTATATCAAGTAGTTGTTTAGAGTATATGTTGTGTCGATGGCAAAATTCTTGAGGATATATCAGCTGTATTTTTTCAAAAGGGGATTTGGGGGTAATTTCTGCTATGTTGACGTCTGCAACTCCCGAAGTGAATAGAACTATTCCACCATAGGCATCAAGAACTTCTTGTTCAATATTGTGCTTAAGTTCGTGTTCCTTGCCTTTAATAACAAAATCGGGCTTAAGTTCTTGTAAAAAAACTTTTAAGTCGCATATGACATCTGCAAAATCCACAGAAATAACCGATTCAATGGCTTCAAGTCTGTCTTGAGTGTTTTTGCTATTTTCAGTGTTGTCTGATTCTGGTATAATACCCACCACCAAAATATCTGCCGTCTCTTTAGCAAAGCGTAAAAGACGTATATGGCCAACATGAATGATACGAAAAAAACCGGATACAAAACTAATACGTAGTTTTGGATTTTCCATGCGCAAATGTTTTATTTTTTCAATTATTTTAGACATAAATGGCCTTGGGGTTGTACTACATCAAGCTAATTTTCTAAAGAAATTTTGTCCATCCAGTGATGCAAGAGTGTGGCATGGCAACTTTCAGCAAAACCAAAAGTTTTTGCACATACATAAAAATTAATATGCCCCATTTTTCTTAAAGGGTTATTTTCGGAAAAAGCAGAAAATGTCACAAGAAAGCAATTTTTTTCCCGAGCAACCTTAGCTGCTTGAAGAATATTTTGGGAAGCTCCTGAGCTACTTATGGCCACCAAAATATCTTTATTGCGCAATAAAAGTCTCAGCGGTTCGGCATAAACTTCTTCATAGGATATATCGTTACCCATGGCGGTCATAAGTGCATTGTCCGTGAGCACACGTGTTCGAATTTGAGCATTTTTAAAGACATCAGCAGCCAAATGGCTTGCCATGGTGGCACTGGCTCCATTTCCAATGAAAATTATTTCTCCATCATGAGCCTTGCATAAGATAGATTGTTTTTCCAAGCTATGGAAGGCTTGATCTATGGGGATATTTTTTTGCGTATATTCACTGGCAATGGTTGTATGCAAAAGTTGATGCACCGTTGCAATATACTCTTGCCAGGATTGTGTAAATTTACTGTGATTCAAGAACTATGCCTTATGAATATATTCAGTTGGTAAGGTGGAAAGGGTGGTAAAATTATCCTTTGTCCATTGAATTACTTCTTCAATGCCTTGCTCTAAAGAAATGTTATCTTTCCAGTGCAACTCATGGTGAAGCTTTGAAACGTCTAAACCATAAGCAATGTCTTTACCAAGGCGTTCATCTGCTTTTTCAATATACTTCTCAGGGTCCACATTCATCTGTAAGGCAATTTTTTGCACCAAATCTTTTATGGCAATTTGATTGCCGCTAACAGGTGAAATATGAAAAATATTTGGAGGATTGGCTTTTTCCATGATGGCACAGGTGCCCATGGCAACATCCTTAATATGGATAAAGGCTCGTGTACTGTGTCCACCGCCGTGTAGTTTAAGGCTTTTTCCCATGAGGAAGTAGAGTACGCATTTGGGAATAATGCGATACAGCTGTTGGCAAGCTCCATACACATTGGCTGCGCGTGTGAACGTGACCGGAAAACCATAGGCTTTATGATAGGCAAGCAAATTCATATCGGCTGCGGCTTTGGAAACAGCGTAGGGAGTACTTGGCTGGTAATGCACGCTTTCTTTAACCAATCCGCTTGTAGAGCCATAAACCTCTGGGGTGGAGATTTGAACAAATTTTTCAAAACCATCAAGGTTTCGTAAGGCATCATATAGGGCTAATGGGGCTAAAGTGTTGGTGGAAAACCACTGTGCTGGGGTATTCCAGCTTTCGGCCACCATGCCTTGAGCTGCAAAGTTAACCACAAATGACGGTTTATCTTTTTTAATTGATTTTATGATAGCTTCCATATCATAATTAAAATCTGCTTGTAAAAAAGAAAAATTTTTAGGCAACGTATGGTTTTTATCCAAGTAGGGTAAAAAAACTTTGGGATAATTAGCCGTTCTGCTTACACCTGTAACCTGATATCCTTGCTCAAGAGCGTGCTGCACAAAGTGTGCGCCTGAAAAAGAGTTACTACCAAGAACATATACATGCTTCATATGTTATAAATCCATCATGAAATATTTTTTAAAGTGTTTTTCCATATCTTTTTGGGCTTGTGTATAACTTTCTATGGTTCCAATATCTCTGTGATAAAGTGTGTTAGGAAAAATTTGCATTTTTCCAAGGCAGTGAGGCAATAAATCAAGACTAATATCGCTTGCAATACTATCAGATTGTTTTAATATGTCAATAACCTGTGGCTCCATAAAGTAAATGGCTCCATTGGCTAAATTGCTGGGTGGGGTGAGAACTTTTTCGTGAAAAGCCTGTACTATATTTTTATTATCAAGTTCAAAAATACCGCAACTTTGAGGCGTAGGACTTATGAAGCTCATGGCAGTGAGGATACAACACTCTGGCCTATTTTTATGCACTTCATAAAATTTTTCCATGGAAAAAAAGCTTAAATTGTCAGCGTGGGCAACAAAAAAAGTTCCTTTGCGCAAAATGTGCTCCACAGAAAGCATGGTACCTCCTGTGCCCAATAATTCTTTTTCATACAGTAAAATAAATTTTTCTTTATTATCTAGATATAAGGGAGAGGAAAATAAAAAATCTTCTACCTTTTCAGCTAGGTAAGACATGTTGATGATGATGGGGTCCATCTGTGCTGTTAAGCATTGTTCAATCCATAGGGAAAGTAAAGGTCGTCCTAAGATGGGGACCAGGCATTTTGGGGTATCATACGTGAGAGGGCGTAATCTGCTCCCCATGCCTGCAGCCAGTAGGAGAGCAGGCGTGGAGAAAAGGGGGGTATTGTGCTGCGGCTTACTTGTTAGACTCATAACTGCCCATGCTTTAAAAACACTTTATGATGCAACGTCCTGCCAAGTGTCCTTGTCGCATTCTTTCAATGGCTGTGTTAATTGTATCAAGGGAATACTCTTCTGTTATCAATTTTGATATATCCATTTTTCCTGCATCAACTAAACGTAAATATCTGGGAATATCTTCTTGTGGAATTGTATCTCCGCCGTGTGAGCCTGTAATGCTTTTACCAAAGTGTAAGGGGAGAGAATAAATACTTATGGTGTCATTGGCCTTGGGAACTCCCACACAAATGGTTCTGCCTTGATTGTGGCTTAATGTGTAACAGTCTGCAATGACATCTGTATTTCCTGTGTTGTCAATGCAAACATCAAAGCCTTGTGCGTGTATGTCGGTTAAAACGGTTTTAATTTCGTGGGTGGCATCTTTTTTGGCGCTATTAATAACATGCGTAGCCCCCATGTGTGCGGCTAGCTCCAGTCGATTGTCGAATAAGTCCACAGCCACAATGGGATGGGCCCCAGCCAGTTTAGCTCCTTGAATAATATTAAGGCCTACACCACCAGCACCATAAATGAGCACAGATTCACCAATTCTGACTTTTGCGTCATTACTTATTACCCCAATCCCTGTGGTTATGGCGCAACCAAAGAGAGGCAGCCATTTGAGCATGGGGGAGTTTTCATAGTTTTTATCAACCTTTGTCATGCGGTTTTCAGAAATGATAGAATACTCGCTAAAAGTTGTTATCCAGCCAGCATTGAGTTTTTTACCTTGCCAAAGGTAGCTTGGGGGACAAGCGTCAATGCCAAGACCCTTACGCCAATGTAACACCACCAAATCCCCTTCTTGTACATGCGTAACACCTTGGCCACATTGGAGAACCATGGCACATGCCTCATGCCCTAAAAGGTGGGGTAAAAATTTATCAACACCTTTTTTTGCATCAATTTCACCAAGTTGTGATCCGCAAATTCCTGAATATAATATTTTTGTTAAAACTTGCCCATACTCAAGCTGTTGGGGCATGGTAATTTCATCAATGATAAGAGGGCTGGAAGATTTGGCTAAAATAGCCGCTTTTGTTGATTGTATTTTTAACATAAATATTCCTAGAGGCGACAAAGGGTTGAGTTTCTTGTTTCTTTGCGGATTTCTGTGAGCTTTTCCACGGCGATTCCCATGATGTCAGAATTTTTTTGACATTTTTCTGGTGTCTTAAAGTTAATTCTATCCCATTCAAAAGCACGCAAAAATGTAAGCTCTTTGGCAGAAAACTGTTGTGATGATATTTGCCCTTCATTCCAGCTTATTTCAGATTGTTTAAAGCCTTCTTTGAAGTAATTTTATTCTTCGCACATATCCCACAAACGAGTATGCCTTAAAGGTATAGCGGTAAAAAATCTGATATAATCAGCATTTAACTCTTCTGCAAAAGCACATGTTTCTCTAATTTCTTCCCAAGTTTCTGTGGGAAAACCAATGATAAAGTTTGAGCTAATGAAAATACCTTTACTTTGAGCATATTTGGTCATTTTTATGGCATGCTTAAAATTTATGGGTTTTTTAATTAGTCGACGCTTAAAAACGTGTTTCCACTCGTTTCTAAGAAAGGCACGCTCACTCCAAATACCCCTTTCGGGGACGCCGTAAGCAAGTGACGGCTTATTTTACGTGGCGGCAAGCCATGCCAGAGGCACGTCTTGTGTAGTCGACAGCTGAAAAAAGCATTTCATATGTCTAAATTTTGCCAGAAAACGTACTCCATACGTTTATTTCTGGCAAAATTTATTGAGCTTTTTGAGTTATAAATTCTATTTTTACTAACGATTAAGTACTTTTTCAGTGTCGACTAATTATTTCGTCTAAAACTCTACGAGATCCTGATTCGATGGCAAAACCAAGAAATTTACAGCCACTTTCTGCCATAAGATCTATCAATTCTTCATCGAGCATAAAAACAGCCATGGCGCCTGCAGTCCAAGGAAGCTGCACATGTTTGGCCATCATTGTGAATAATTCTACGGCTCTTTTTCTGTTTGTTACGATGTTATCATCATCAAGAATAAGTGATTTCACACCGTAGGTATTTTTATACCAGAGCATTTCTTCCACAATGTTTTCTGGACTACGCGGCCTAAATTTTCTACCAGAAATTACTTTAATTTGACAAAAGTAGCAATTTTGTGGGCAACCTCGAGAGGTAATAAGTTGAGCACATGGCAACTCCACGGAACCACCAACGGCAATTCTGGGGGCATTATACGTATACTTGGGATAATCAATTAAGTCATATGCAGGAAGAGGAATACTATCCAAATCTTCCAGTAAATCTGCCCTTTCTTGGATGGTAATATTTCCTTCATGGTAAGGGGCTTGGCTAGAATTTTTTGTCCATACTAAACCTTTTGAAGGGAACTCTTCATTAAACCATAAATAGCGTAAAAAATCTCTGGTAGTATATTCGCCTTCTCTATGAAAAACATAATCTATGGCATTATCTTGTATGGCTTGATCATAATTAACAGTGGTGTAAATTCCTCCCACGAGTAGTATGCTTTGGGGTAATGTTTTGCGAGTGAGGCTTGCACCAAGTGCTCGCTTTTGGCAAATTGATCCATCATGACAGTAATGCCTACCACGTCAGGGCATAGTCAAGGAGTTTTGCTTGAAATTGCTCATGGAAGTAATTATGAAAATTGGCATCTATGATTTGTACATCACAAAATTCTCTAATAATAGCTGCAATCAAGCAGTTATTATAAGGTGTTATATGCCATATGACAGGTTTGTCAGCGTCCTGCCATGCTAAATTAGGAATATACAAGGCAATTTTTTTTTGATTTACTTTATGGGAGCTCAAACTATTTTCCTTTTACTTTAGTCAAAATAGATAAAAGAGTAGTCGCCTGTGTACCCTGCTAAGTCAAACCACCATTCCCACTCTTTAGGAGTATTAAAAGCTTCGCAACTGACTTGCCAGTAGAGGAGGTTTGCTTTTTCTTCTTCACTTCGGTAGGACTCCACGCAAATATAGGATTTTCCTTTACTAACCCTTTCCATTTCTTTTAAAGCCACATGAAGATCATAAGCATGTAGGCAATGCAGGGTATTGATGGAAAAAACAAAATCAAAAAAATTATCTTCAAAGGGTAAATGTGTTGCATTTCCCACTTGCAAAAAGGGTTTTACATCCTCATGGGAATGCTCAATGGCATATTTTGATATATCTAAGCCGTAGAGCTCCACACCCGCTAAGCTTTTTTGAAATTCCACAAGCTGAAAGCCTTTGCCGCAACCAATATCTAATATTTTATCGCCAGCTTTTAAATCATAATGCTGTATCATTGCTTCAGCAACAGGGGTCCATCTGCCTTCTATATATCTATAGCCGCCATAGCAAATACGTCTATCCCCATCCCAATAATCATGGTCAAATTTTTTTGCAAGAGTTGCAGCTTTGGCTTTGGGAAATTCTACATCATTTACCCTTGCCAAATAATCTCTAGCAGTGGATTTATGCAATGGAGACATAAAATCAATATACTTCACAGTGTTTTCCTTGTTAATCTTTCAATGTTCTACTGGATTTTAAAGGTTCAATGAGCATTTGTTCAAAAAATATTTTTCGTGGTAAATGTGGTTCTTGATCTTCCAATGCGAAGCCGTATTTTAAGATGGGTTCTACTCTACATTCGGGTGAGATGTCAAAATTACAAAGAGCTGTTTGGGGGCATTGTACAAATGCTGCGAAGGTATCTTCCAGCTCATCAGGACTTGTGACGGAAAATGTTTTTAAGCCATAAGCATGAGCGATTGCCGTGAAATCAATACTGGGGATACCTGAGTCTTCCCCCACAGCGCAATATCTTTTGTCAAGCCACTGCTCTTGCGTTTGTTTAATCATACTGTAGCCTTTGTTATTAAAGACCAAGATTTTTATGGGTAGCTTGTAATAAGCCGCCGTTGCTAGTTCTTGTACAGACATTTGCAAGCCGCCATCACCAATAATACAAAAGGTAGAAGTATGGGGTTTTGCTAAAGCACCGCCTATGGCAGCTGGTAAAGCGTAGCCCATGGGGGTGTAGTTAAATGCACTTATGATTCGTTGCCCTGTACATGGTTTGTAATTTTGCATGAACCAAGCAAGGGAGCAGCCTGTATCTAGAAAAAACTGTTCATTTTTTTTCGTATGCTTTGTAAGTTCATGTATGATAGATTGTGGAGTTAAAGAAGAAGGTTGTTCCTTTAGCAAAGGTTGCTCAAATGTTTTTTTCCACGTGGCAATTTGTTCATGCCACGTTTGATTATTTTTTTGAGTACTATATTGCTTAGATAAAGTGTAAATAAAATCTTTAGTTTGCATGTGTATTGGATATTGTATATTTCGCTCGTATAATGAAAACTTTTCCAATTCTGCTTTATCAATGTCGACCATGATGATCTGTGCGTTGCGCGCAAATGTTGAGATCAAACCCGTATGATGTGTATCTAAACGTGCCCCTAAAGAAAGTATTACATCGGCATTTTGTATTGCAAAGTTTCCCACCCTTGAGCTATGTGTTCCAAAAGTACCTATATTGATAGGATGTGAAGCAGGAAGTAAGTCTCGTCCACCCCATGTGCATACTGTGGGAATGTTGAGTTTAGTGATAAAATCTTGCAAGGCTTGTGTGGGGAGATTTTCTCTGGCGCCGGCGCCTAAAATGACAACGGGTCTTTTGGCCTTTGCCATGAGGGCCGCCACGGAGCTCATATCTTGCTCGGGGGGCATGGTAGCTTCTTTAGGAGCAGTAAAGGAAGGTAAATCAGCGGGATTACCAATATCTTCCCTTTGTAAATTGTCGGGAATGTCTAAAAGCACAGGCCCTTTACGTCCTGAAGTTGCCATATACAGAGCTTTTTCCAATTCGTAGCGAATATTATGTTTGTCTAAAAGAAGCGAAGCATATTTAGTTACGGGTTTAAAAATACGTAAAGTATCAGCTTCTTGAAAACCAAGTTGCCTTACCTGTAAATCTTTTTTCATTTTATGCGTTGAAACTTGTCCTGTTATGAGCAAAAGCGGAACAGAGTCCGTATAGGCGCAAAGAGCCCCGGTGAGCATATTGGTAGCTCCTGGGCCGCTTGTTCCACACGCAACGCCTAATCCAAGTAGGCGAGCGGAGGCTTCTGCCATCATAACTGCCCCTTGTTCATGTTGCGCACAAATATAGTTAATTCCAGCCTTTTTATCTATGGAATCTATGATATGTAAGTTGGCACCGCCTGTGACAACAAAAACATGTTTAATGTTTTGTTCTGACAAAAAGAGAGCAATATAATCTGATAATTTCATGGCTTACCCTTTTATTCGCCCCAATACATGGTGCTTTTTGCAGAAATAAATAATGAACCCTCTTTATGCCCGCACGGAATATCTTCAGGGCATGTAACTTTTTCCCAACCAATTTTCTGTGTAAATAAATTCACTTGGATGTTTTGGAAGTGTTCAAAAATTCTTTGCGCATTGTGTTGATTTTCTACTTCCACAAAAGCATCGCAATGGGCCCACATTTCTTTTGTGGTATGGCAAAGAATTTCTGCTTCGTGTCCTTCAATATCCATTTTAATTAAGTCTGCCGAAGAAAAATACTCCAAGGCATTAACTATGGAAACGTCGAAAAAGTCAAGTTCTCCATAGGGGGTACTTTTTGAGCCAACAATGTGACTTCCTGTCGTATTTCCTTTTACGCGGCAAAACTGTGCTTGTCCGCTTGCATGTGACACGGCAACATTATGTATGTTGGCAAGGTTGAGTAATCCATTGAGTTTCAAATTTTTTTTAAGCTGTTCCACATGAATGGGGTCGGGTTCAAAACTGGTGACATGAAAACCGTTTTTAAGGGCCATAATGGTATGCAAACCGATATTGGCCCCCATATCTAGCATTCTCTTATAACGAGTTTTATTTTTAGCATAAAAGTTGAAAATAATGAGCTCATCAAGTCCAAAGAGGTGATGCGAATTGATATTTCCCATGGAAAAATATGGAAGCGTTATGGAGCCAAAAGCATGGAGGTCGCATGTATAATTATTTTCCACGCAAAAGATTTGTTCTATTTCTTTATGAAGAGAAATTTTTATTATTTCATGTAGTGCCGTCTTGCATGTCAAAAGTTTAACTAGGCAGCTGGGAGCATGGATGATTTCATCAACAAGTTTTGATTGATATATGTTTTTCACAATAATACTACCTGATTTTATGGTCAAAATTAGTCAACTTTCCACGAGTTGGCAAAGCGCCTTAATTTATACATATTTGTATCTTGTTGTAAGGCTGTAGTCAGTTTCTCATGGCCCCAAGCATCATACTCAATGCTTAAATTTCTGCCGCTAATGGTCTTTTTTTCTTGCATTAAAGCCCAATTGCAATATTCAACTACTTTTTCCATGGGAATAAAATTGTTGCCATTTAATCTATCCCGAACTCTAAAATAATTACTCCCAGCTAAAGCTTCGCTGCTTTGTAATGTTTCGGCATGGATTTTTGTTTTTACCCAACCAGGACCAACTATACTTATTCTCAAATCTTCCATTTCGGCATCTAATAATTCGCACATTTTTATGCAGGCAATTTTAGATATGGTATAAGCGCTGTAATGAGGTACTGCATTATTAACACCGCCTCCGGCAAAAAAGAGTACGCTTGCTCCTTTGGGGGTCGATACATTTCGCACTGGTAATAGCTTATGCAATAATGAAAATTGATGCAAAAAGTTCACATGAACAGATTCTACCCATTCCTCAATATTGCACTCAGTAAATAACCCAATGGGAAGTTGCGTACCGGGAGCAAAAACAATCACATCCCAATGGACACAGTGCTCTTGCAGTTGTTTTGCACAGATTTTGACGCTAGAACTCTTTGCTAAGTCACAATGAAAAAGGGTAACTCCGCCATCTCTTAGGTTCTGGGCATACTCTGTTTCAGTTCTAAACGTACCGTGGACTTCATGGCCTTTATCTACCCAATCCTTACAAAGAGCAAAACCTATGTCACTTGTGGCAGAAATAATGAGGGCTTTCATAATATCTCTTTTGCGTTAATTAAGGTAAAAACTAAAATGGTCCTGTAAAACTTAAATCTGGCACATCGTGTTTTGTGTTTGTGTGTGCTTTGGGTAAAAGTAGTTCTGTACTTTTTTCTACCATTTTCCATGCTCTTTTTGCAATGTCAGTATGATGTACATAAAAATCTTGGCTTAAACCATAAGATACAGGGAGAGGATGGTCTGGCCATGTCATGCGAACAGGGGGGCAGTGCAAGACTGAAAAAGCTTTTTCTGCAACAATTGCTAAAATTTCTGAAGCAATGCCACAACATGCCCAATCATCATCCACCACAAGTAACTTTCCCGTCTTATGTACGGATGCTAAAATGCTCTCTTCATCCAAAGGGCGTACACTTCTTAAATCGATTACTTCAGCATTGACACCATTTTCACGCAATATGTGCGCTGCTCGTAAACATTCATAGGTGGTATGGCCTAATCCCACCAGGGTAATATCGCTGCCTTCCAGAACTAGTTTTGCTTTTCCCAAAGGCACCTTATAAAAAGTTTCTGGCACAGCATCTTTCAAATTATGCAACCATCGCTGTTCAAGGAAGATGGTGGGGTTGTCATCTTCAATGGCAGAGATAAGTAGTCCTTTAGCGTCATAAGCTGAAAATGGCATGACTACTTTAAGTCCTGGAATATGGGCAAACCAAGAGTGTAGACTTTGTGAATGCTGTGCTCCTTGTCCCCAACCTCGACCAATGATCATGCGAATTACCAAAGGGACAGACTTTGCACCGTTAAAGGTATAGTGCCATTTGGCAGCTTGGTTTACAATCTGTTCCATGGAAAGCAAGGCAAAATCTACCCTTTGATGGGTAAGGATGGGGCGCATGCCCGCCAAAGCTGAGCCTATGGCTATGCCTGTCATGCCATTTTCTGCTGCGGGCATGTCCATAACACGCTCTTTTCCAAATTTTTCTTGCAAGCCAAGAGTCGTTCCAAAAATACCTCCAGGGTCTGGCACGCCAAGCCCCATAATATATACAGCAGGATTTTTTTCCATGCACTGTTCTGTTGCTTCTAAAATTGCTTTGGCAAAACTTAATTCTCTCATGCTCACCTCATTCATCGCGCATGGTAGCATTTAATCTAGGCGGAATATATTAAATTTGTTGCTGACTGTGTGGGAAAGGGAGCTTTTTTTGCTTTTTTAAGGGCATCAATGATACCTTGTTCTTCTTCTGCGAAAATATTTTGAAGAAGAGCATCGTCTGCATACATTTCCTTAAAAGCCCTTTGAGCAACAATAAGGGGATCTTTGGTTTTCCAGTTTTCCAACTGCTCCAAGGAACGGCATGGTAAGTGATGATCGTCATGGGGACCACAATGTTCCATGTATCTATATGTTTCAAATTCAATAAAAATAGGGCCTTCATTATTTCTTGCCATGGCTACAGCATTTTGGCAAAGCTCATAAATGGTAAAGACATTTGTGCTGTTGCAAGTAAAGGTCTGTACTCCTTGTGCTTTAACCATGTCATGGATTTTGAGATGGCTTGGGCGGCGCTGTTCGTAGGGGGTGTTTACGGAAAAACTATTATTTTCACAGATATAAATCATGGGTAATTTGTGCAGAACTGCAAATTGTAAACTTTCATAAAAAATCCCTTCTTCTGTGGCGCCTTCTCCAAATACAACCATACCAATACAAGGTTTTTTCAGCATTTTATGAGCTAAGGCTGTTCCTGTAGCTATGGCGATGGAGCTACCCACAATGGGGATACCACCCAAAAAATTATTTTTTATATCCATAAGGTGCATGGATCCACCACGACCATCACAGCATCCACCGGCTTTTCCGTAAAGCTCTAACAACATGGCTTCGACACTTGCACCTGAGGCTATATAAGGCCCATGGGAGCGATGCGTTCCAAGAAGTGTATCTTCAGAGGATAATGCATGCACAGCACCGACAGATATGGCTTCTTGGCCTAAGCACAGATGCACAGGACAGCGTATTTCTTGCTGAGCATATTCCTTGGCTATATGCTCTTCAAGTAAACGTAGACGCACTAATTTTCTAAATAATTCTGTATGTGTATTTTTCATGGCTAAATAAAATTATCATGCGCTAAAGGATTCTTAAGTCTGTGCAAATACTCATTAATAAAGTTCATTCTACACGTGTGATGGCACTGGCTTATGTCTAGATGCGTATCACACCAATGGAGTTTTTCCTTTCGCTCTTGGCCTGTCCAAATATCTTGAAAACTATGTGTATACATGTTTCCATAGAAGAATTCGCTTTCTTGTAAATGACGTAAACAGCCCCAAACGTTGGCTTGGGAGTCCACATAAGCCCAAAAGGGCAGGGCGTGGCATGTGTCATAGATGTGCTTTCTTTGATCCCATCTATTCATGGTTTCACGGCGAAATATAACTTTAAAAGTATCACTTTCTACATTTTTTAAAGCATTCTCTAAATCTTCACAGTTTTGATAATTGATTTCTCGAAGAGTTTTTAAACTTTTGGGGCTGGCTGTATAAGGTTTGATAACGAGGTAATCTGCCCCTAAATCACGCACTCTTTCAGCGTGTTCAATAAGATTTTCCTGACACTCTGGTAGTAAAACACATTGAAAGCCTAGGGTACATTTGTATTGCTCTTTTGCACGTATGGCTATGGATTTTTCCATGTTTTTTAGAACAGTTGCATAGTCTTTCTGGTCTGTGCCGTGAATTTTAGCGTAATTCTTAGCATTGGAAGCATTGCAGCTCACCTTAATCCAGGAGGTAATGGGTAAAAGGCGTTGTGCTCTTTCTGCGGTAAGAAGTACGGCATTGGTGGTGAAGGATACATCTATGCCTGCACCATATGCACTGTGGGCCATTTCACAAATATCTTTATGTAAAAGAGGTTCACCCTCACCGGCAAACATAACAGATTTGACACCTAACTTACCACACTCTTGTAAGCGATGTGTGATGATGTCTGTTTTTTGAAAATGGGGGCGATAGCCCATGTAATCTAAATTGCAAAATGAACAACGATGGTTACACGCCCCTGAAGGAGAAAATTCCATGTAGATGGGATAAATAGTTTCACTATCAAGCCATTGGGCCACTCTTTTGGGGTGTAAATGCATTTTATGTGAGTCTATGCCATAATTTTTTACATTATCTTTTGTCAAAGCTCACCCCTTAGTATGTCGTCTCTATTTGTGGTGGAATAATGGTAGATTCTACTGCAAAGAGGAGCACTCTGCAAGAACAGAATACTCAACGTATGTAACCTTTACAGCTTTTCAACATATGTTGTTTACAAGTCGCAAAGAACATATGATATATACCTACGCGGAATTTGCATATGCTGAAAGAGTATTTGGAACCTAAGCATGCTTAGCTGTTTGGCACAGTTAAATTAGATATCATCCTCAAATTTTCCATGGTTCCAGTGCTCTGGGGCTTTTTTCGCAAGAGCTCTATCATAGGCTTGTACAAAAAAATCTTGTAACTCCAAAGCTGCAGCTTGCGTAGTGTCAAGTTTATGATAATTTTTTTGAATTTCAAGTGATTTTTGCTCTTTCCATGCTGCATCATCTAAAAGTCTTTGACAAATTTGAATTGCTTCTTCGTGAGTATTGGCAATCAGTCCTTCAACACCCATGGTTTCATACATTGTTTTGGTTAGACTGCTGGTAAATGTTTTACCGTAGCCGGCAACTATGGGGCAATTTTGAGCAAATATTGTTGTATTTGTTAATGTTCCATGGGCGCTGGCAAAGGAGCCTAATATACAGGAAGCTTGCTGTATAACTCCAATGAAGTTTTCGATATTTAGTTTTTGCAAAAAAAGTATCCGATCCAAAACATGCGGCATGCAACCTCTCCAGCGGTAATAGTGTCTAAACGTTTCCAAGCGGGAAATAGTTAAAGTAATAAAATAGAGCTGAGGATTTTTTTCTAATAAGCGTTGAATGATATAATCGTCTTCAACCATAAGGCGAGACGTAGTTTGTGGGTAAAATAAAAATTTAGCATTTTTGGGTAGTCCAATGGATTGCAAATTGTATGCTTTGGGTTGTAGCTTATGCACTGTGGGGCATACATAGCTTTGACTTATATGTGCGTATTTTTCATGCGCTAGTTTTGTGTCATTGGTCCACGTTTTGTACAGACCTTTTTTACCAAAGGTACAATAGTAATCTATAAAAGGCGTAGCAAAGGACGTAAAACGATCGTAAAAGTTAATTTGAATAGGGGCTACTCGTGAGTAAGAAATGAGTACTGAAGCAGGTCGATAAATATTTTCTGAAAGGAATATATCAACTTTTTCTGCATAAACCTTTTCTCGCAAATCTTCCCAACTCATGGTTTTATAGGGAATAATTTTATCAAAAACCGTGGCAAGTGCGGTGAAATTTGCTGTATCTTTCCACTCTGAGCCTGCAAAAAAAACAATTTCAAAGGCATTTTTATCAAAATGTTTGAATAAAGAAATGATAGATGTTTCAAAATCTGAAGAGTTATATCGAGTAAGGTTAACTCCAATTCGTAGTTTTTTATTCTTTTTTACTTCAAGAGGGTATACTTTCACAAGGTCAGGTATATTTTTTTGTAGTAAATGTGATGTGGCTTTGTGTACCATAATAGTATCTTGCATGAGATCTAAAATAAAATGTTGATTTTGAAGTACTTCAATATTATTTAGTTGTGTTATTGGAATGTTCTTTTTTAAAAGATGCTTGATTATAAAGAAAAATTTATTTTTATACTCTTCAAAATTATTGTTATTAATTCCTGTCTTTGAAATATCAAATAATAAAAAGTAAACTTCTTCACTGTTTATATTTTCAATTATTATTTTAAATATTTTATAGTAAAAGCTTTTGTTAGAACAAAAAGAATATACATCGATTGTATATTGAATAGCAATTTCAGGTGTGTAATATAAAATTATATAAAATAAGTCACTATATATTTTATCTGTATATTCAAAGTTTTTTAAATAAAAATTCATTTCTGCTACTACTAGATAGTATCTAACAAAGTACTTAAGTTCTTCATTGTCTTTAAAGTTTTTTGTTTTGAAAAAATTATCTATGTCATTAATAAAAAATGGAGAATTTTCATGTAAACTTTGTGCTTTTTCAATATGGAAAAATAAAATATAATAATCCAATATAATAGTATGTAACTTTATAGAATTTTTGTAATTTCTTAGTGAGTAATCTATGAGTGTATTGATTACTACAATAAGATTTTTATCAAAATTTGTAATTAGAAAATTGAAAATATATATTATTTGATCTTCAGTAATGTCTTCTTTTATAATTTCTAATAAAATTAGTTTTTGAATGTTATGTTTATTTTCTATTTTTTCTGGAAGCAATGAACTACTGAAAGTATTTTGATGTATATTTTGTAGTAATTCTTTAAATTTTTGCATGATTCCCTCGTTTTGATTTTCTGTGATAAACTCACAAAAGAGTACTAACAATCAACTTTAATGGCAAATAAGCCGAGCGGATAACTAGAGAAAATACATAATTTTTTTATATTTTTCAAGTATTGATTTAGCGAATAGTAGTGAGATGAAAAATTATCATTTATTAGAATGGTTTTTCTTTGGACTGAAATGTATCAGGCTACGTTGTCAAAGTAAATGTGTGTTATGAGTTTTTTTACAAAAGCTTTACTTCATTTAAACCGTTATTGTCATGGCCTCAGCGATATTTTTTGTAGCTGTTTTTTTTCGGCTCTCCCTTAAAGATTTATAAGCTTTTTGAAAAAATGGAAGAATTGAAACAATCAAACTTCGCCCCATTAAAAACACTGGGAAAACGTTTTTTAACTGGAAAGAAGAAGTGGCCAGAATGTTTCGCTTTAGTAAAAATAATGGCATTACCGAAGGCTTCCATCGAAAAATGAAACTTATCCAACGTCGAGCTTACTGTTTTAAGAACTTTGAAAATTACCGCTTGCGCGTTCGGGGTTTTGTGGTTAGGGCTGGAGCTTGTGGCATTAATTTACGCTCACTGAAATGAAAACTTTTAACCGTTAGAAAACACATACCGAGTCTTGTTGCTCCTTTCTTTGGTGAAAAACCGCAAATATTAAAACTTGCCCCAAAGCCTCCTTTGTTTGGGCACACTTACCATAATGCTTTAACTCACTGGCATGTCATTTTTAACCTTGTGACAACTAGGAACATATGGCGAACAAAGGGCACAAAAAAAGGGACTAGATTTTCATCTAATCCCTTGGATTTACTTGGTACCGGGAGCGAGACTTGAACTCGCAAGAGGTTGCCCTCGGCGGATTTTGAGTCCGCTGCGTCTACCAATTCCACCATCCCGGCGTCATCACGAAAAGAGTTATGCCATCGCTTTGCCTAATGGTCAAGCATTTTTTTATAAAAAAATCAAAAAAATACAGTTGCGGTGGGGTGTTTTTGTATCTTGTTTAAAATATAGAATTTTTATAAAGTGCTTTTTGTGAAATGTCTTTTGTGAAAAATTTATCTAGACAATCAATGGATTACACTTTTCAATACATCATTTTTATGTTACAAAAACTAATTAGAAATTTTTTACGGTTAAAATTTGGTTTAACTTTTTTCCCCAAGGAAGGTCCCTTTGCAAAAACGATACACCCCTGTTTTAGTCTTTGCAGTTATTCTCGCTTTGGTAGCTGCTGTGGGCTATTTTATGCCAGAACCTGTAAAAGCCGTTCCAGAGCGTATCCTTTTGGATAATGCGGCCGGAAAAGTTGTGTTCAATCACCAAAAGCACCTTGCAGGCGATAATATCCCATGTGCCAGCTGTCACCATGAAATGGTCATTGAAAAAGAAGCTGTGATTTCGTGTGGAACTTGCCATGGTGTTGCTTACGATGAAACTTTCCGCACCACTCATGCTCAAACCATGAAAGGACCCGATGCATGTGCCACCTGTCACCATATGGAGTTTACTTCCAAAGTGGATTGGACGCATACAGAGCATGCTGAGGAGTATGGATTGGACTGTACTTCGTGTCACCATGAGGACACAGACATTGAGCCTGAACCACAAAATTGTGCCAACTGTCATGAAAGTACTGGCGATGAGGCCATGCCTTCCTTGAAAGATGCCGTACACGTAAAGTGTCAATCTTGTCATGAGGACATGTTTGCCAATGGCATTAAAGACTGCGCTTCTTGCCATACCACCATCGATAATAGAGATAGATTGAAAAAAGAAGGTGCTGCAGCCTTTAAGCTCAATGAAATGTACGTCGATTGTGCCACATGCCATACAGAAAAGCCAGCGGATCTTATCCCCAATCGCATGGGTGCCTATCATGGCCAGTGTATTACTTGCCATAGTGATGTAGGCAAAGGTCCTTACACCCCAGAACAATGCAGCCAATGCCATACCAAGTGAGTTTAGTATGAAACAACATTTTCAAATACTTAACGACCCTCGTTTTCACCTTGTCTATCATGAGACCAAGCGCTTTGGCGAAGGACATGTGCCAAGCTCAGTACGTTTGAATCGTGAGGGTTTTACCTTGGTAGAGGGTATAAAGAAGAAAACCAAGGTTTATCCAGGGATGCTTTTGGGTGAGCATCCTTCCATGGAAAAGGGAGATGTTTTTTCTCCCATTCATGGAGAAGTCACCGATGTGAATGAACGCAGTATCATGATTAAGTCTACTGACCCCATGGAGGATGCTCCTGTGGTAACCCCTGTGGATTTACTTAATGGCGGTTTAACCGGTGATGCCTTGCGTGAAGCAGTAAAAAAGCTGGGTGTTAATACGCGCTCTTTGGGTAGAGAATGTAAAACATTGATTATTAATGGATTAAATCCAGATCCTGGTGTGACATGGGCAGAACCCATGCTCACAGCTCACGGAAAAAGCTTTGCTGCCGGTATAACGCTTCTTAAGCGTTTTTCCAAAGCAGAGGAAATTATTTTAGCCATC
Source organism: uncultured Desulfovibrionaceae bacterium (assembly GCA_964370835.1). GTDB lineage: Bacteria > Desulfobacterota > Desulfovibrionia > Desulfovibrionales > Desulfovibrionaceae > CAYJAD01. The sequence continues at coordinate 6,913 of CAYJLO010000037.1, read as the reverse complement.
CCTCATGGTATGCAATTTACCTATGAAGGGCTTAAAATTGTGCATGTGGATGCTGACTATCCCAACAGCCTTTCTCAGCTTGTCATCAAAAATGTTACCGGTTTAGAAAATCCTCCCCATGTGGCGTGCGTAAGCTTGCATAATTTGTGGAGCCTTGGACGTGTGGGGGATACCGGTCTTCCATTGACAGAAACAGTGCTCACCATAGGTAACTATACCAACTCCGCGAACTTTATTGTAAAAGAGGGGGCAAAAATGGGCGACCTCTTGGAGCTTGGTGGCATAACCATTCAAGAGGGGGATACTGTACTGCGCGGCGGCCCTTTACGTGGTGAAAGCTTAGATAGTCTAGAGCGTAGTGTCACCAAGGGAACACATGGTGTGTTTGTGGTGGAAGCTGCCAATGTGCCGAGCATGAAAGGGCATAATCCTTGTGTGAATTGCGGTGCGTGTGTGCTTATTTGTCCTGCACGCCTTACTCCTTCAAATTTAAGTCGCTATTCAGAGTTTGCTCTGTACGATCGATGTGAAAGAGAACATATATCTGTGTGCTTTGACTGTGGTTTGTGCGGCTACGTTTGCGTGGCACGTCGTCCTGTCTTGCAATATATTCGTCTTGCTAAGCATAAGTTGCAGCAAGCAAAGGATTTGCAAGAGCTTGAAGAACTTCAAACCACTGCTTCAGCCTAATCGGAGGAAATGATGGCAAATACTACTTCTAGTTCAGCATTACTTGCCGTAAGTGCCCCTCCTTTTTGGCATTGCGGTCGTACTATTCATACACAAAACTATAATATGTTAGTGGCTCTTTTGCCTGCGGCCGCCATGGCCATATGGCATTGGGGTTTGCCAGCAGCGCGTGTAATGGCTCTTGCCATGCTCACAGGCATTATAGTGGAAGCTTTGTGTCAAAAAATCATGGAACGTGATATTTCTGTGGATGATTTTTCCGCCGTACTCACGTCCTTACTGTTTTCCTTTCTTATGCCTGCCGCTGCTCCTTGGTGGCTTGTGGTGGTGGGTGTGACCTTATGTATAACATTGGGAAAGATGGCTTTTGGTGGCCTTGGTGCCAACCCAGTCAATAGCACTTTGGTGGGATGGGCCTTACTATATATATCTTGGCCTGTACTCATGGATCCTAATGCCATGCAACTCAATACGCTCTTTGTGGACCCCCTCGTACAATTGAAATACTTTGGCGTAGATGTGGCTTCGCAAACTTCTTGGTTAGACCTTGCCCTTGGTAATCAAATTGGTACCCTTGGCGCCGCTCAAGGCTTGGCTCTATTCATCGGTGGCTCATATTTAGCTTTACGTGGTGTTATTCGCTGGGAAATTAGTATTTCTTTTTTCGCGGCGGTGGCGGTTACAGCCGCTATCTTCCATAGTATCGCTCCAGAGCAGTATGCAACGCCTTTATTTCATTTACTCACCGGTTCCACCATATTGGGAGGCTTTTTCTTAGCCACTGAAGCGGCTTCTTCTCCCGACAGACAAATCCCCATGATGCTTTATGGTGTGCTTGGCGGTGTGCTTGTTGTTATTATTCGTGTGTATGGCGAACATACCGACGGTGTGCCCTTTGCCATTTTACTCATTAACTTGCTGACGCCCTTGCTTGATGGCATTAGACCTAAGCCCTTTGGAGGCAAATAATGCGTGATATAGTAAAAATGCTTGTGGTGCTTTCGTGCATATGTGGTATTTCTGGCTTTGGCCTTTCTTACCTAAAAATGATTACAGCTGTGCCCATTGAAGAGCAGGTCTTGACCTATGTACAATCGCCTGCATTGGAAAGAGTCTTCACTGATGTAGATAATTCTCCCGTGGCGGATCGTAAAAAGTTTACCTTGGAAGATGGACGTGAGGTGACAGTTTTTCCTGCACGCAAAAATGGTAAGCTCATAGGTGTGGCCCTTGAAGATAAAGGCAAAGGCTTTGGTGGAGATATTAACGTCATGGTGGGTATTAACCCTGCCAATGATACTCTTGTGGGTGTGGGCGTTACCACCATGAAGGAAACTCCGGGTATTGGCGACGTGATTCTTGCTCCCCATTTTGTGAATCAATTTACTGGGCAGGATATGCACGTAAAACTGAAAAAAGATGGTGGTACCATTGATGCCATTTCCGGTGCCACAGTGTCTTCAGCTGGTTCTGTATTGGCTGTGGCCAATGCTGCAAAAGTCTATGCCCAACTGAAAGATCAAATCATCAAGGCTTGGCCCTAGGGAGAACATATGCAACAGTTAATGAAAGAATTTACTAAGGGCCTATGGAATGAGTTGCCTCCTTTCCGTCTTTTATTGGGACTTTGTCCCGTATTGGCGGTGACTAAATCTGCCAACAATGGTCTTGGCATGGGGGTAGCCGTTATTTTCGTATTGGTGCTCTCAAACCTTATCATCTCCATGATGCGCAATCTTATACCTAAAAAAGTGCGTATTGCTTGCTTTATCGCCATCTCTGCCACCTTGGTGGTTTCGGTGGAATTACTCATGCAAGCCTATGCTTATCCCTTATATCAACAATTGGGAATTTTCGTACCGCTCATCGTGGTAAACTGCCTAATCTTAGGGCGTGCAGAAGCCTTTGCTGCCAAGAATACCGTGGCACTTTCTGTGGCCGACGGTCTTGGCATGGGTATTGGTTTTGCCGTGTCCTTGACCTTCCTTGGTGGTTTACGCGAATTACTTGGTGCAGGAACGCTTTTTGGGGAATTTGTCATGTGGGAAGGATTTAAGCCCTTCACAGTTATGATTGAAGCTCCGGGAGCCTTCATTGCTCTTGGTGTAATTTTATGCGCCATGAATGCATTTACCAAGTGGCAAGCTAAACGACAGGGGCTTGATGAGCCTGAAAATCCCACACACGGTTGCTCCGCTTGCGGTGCTTGTGCTCGAAGATAAGTAGGGGGGAACATGGATATTTTTCAACTTTTTATATCTGCCATATTTGTTAACAACATTGTTCTTGCTCAATATCTTGGTAACTGCCCTTATTTAGGGTGTTCCAAGGAGCAAGGTGTGGCCCTTGGCATGGGCGGCGCGGTGGTTTTCGTAACCATTATGGCCACGGCGTGTACGTGGTTTATGCAAAAGTATATTCTTTTGCCTTATGGTTTGTCTTACTTGCAAACAATTGTCTTTATTCTTGTTATCGCATCATTGGTGCAATTTGTGGAAATGTTTCTTAAAAAAATGGTACCACCGCTATACGCGTCTTTGGGTATCTTTTTACCGCTCATTACCACCAACTGCGCCGTTATGGGGGTAGCCATCTTGGTGCAACGTGAAGAATATGATTTTATGACATCTATGCTTTACGCCATTGCCTCCAGTGCTGGTTTTATGCTGGCTTTGGTGCTCATGGCTGGAATCCGTGAACGTTTAGAAATCTGTCGTGTACCAAAGGCCATGATGGGAACTCCCATCGCTCTCATAATGGCAGGGCTTATGTCCCTTGCATTTATTGCCTTTAAAGGCATGACAAGCTAGGAGGCTTTCACATGGTTATAGCATCTGTTCTTACCCTTTTTGGGCTTGGGCTGGTGGCAGCCATTGTGCTTGCTGCTGCCTCACGTGTTTTTTATGTGGAAGAAGATCCCCGTGTGGAAGCTGTTATGGATGCCTTGCCAGGCGCCAACTGCGGTGGTTGTGGTTATGCAGGTTGCGAAGGCTATGCCATTGCTGTGGTAAACGACCCCAGCGTATCAGCGTCACTTTGTGTGGCTGGCTCTGCTGATACTACCATTACTGTGGGGGAACTTACTGGTAAATCTGTGGGTGCTGCCGACCCCATGCTTTCTTTCCGTCGTTGTGATAAAATTGCCGGTAATGTGAAGGCTCGTTATCAATATCATGGAATGCCTTCCTGCGCGGCGGCAACCTTACTCATGAACGGTTCTGACTTATGTTCTTGGTCTTGCCTTGGTTTTGGGGATTGTGTTGAAGTGTGTCCCTTCGGTGCCATGGAAATTAAGGACGGCTTGGTGGTGATCAGTGCTGCCAAGTGTACAGGCTGCGGGCTTTGTATTAAGGCCTGCCCACGTAACTCTTTGGATCTTATTCCTTCAAGAGCCCGCGTGGCTGTGACATGTGCCACCAAGGATAAATTGCGTGCTGTTATGGATATATGCGAAGTAGGGTGCATTAACTGCGGTAAGTGTATTAAATCCTGCCCAGCTAAGGCCATTAAGCAGGTGGAAAGCCGTATTGAAATTGATCAGCAAAAGTGCTTAAGCTATGGCGCTGATTGTGCCGAAGTGTGTATTACCGATTGTCCGCGTAATATTTTGCGTCCATTCTGTCCTACTTTGAATGTTTCACTCCAACAACCGGAATTGGAAGAGTTACAGATTCCTGCACCAAGTGCAGATGCTTCTGATGCTGGTAAACAAGATGATGCACAAAGTGGCACACAGGCATAATGCGGGAGTAGTTCTATGCAAAAAATATATGGAAAAAATATAAGTCGCCGTACTTTTCTTAGGGGTTCAGCCCTCATGGGAACGGCTCTTTTAGTGCAACCGGCGGCTGCATTGGCAAGTTCTTCCCTTGCAGCCAGTGTGCATACCCAAACACGGCTCATGTTAGGTACTTTTGTAACCATATCTGCTGTGCATGAAAGCAAAACCTTGGCCGAAGAGGCCCTTGGACGTGCTTTTGAGCGTGTGGCTAAGCTTGAAGCTGAACTGAGCAGGCATACTAGCTCACCTTTGATGCAATTAAATGCGCAAGGTAGGCTTTTGGATGCTCCGCAAAGTCTTGTACATGTGGTGCAAAAAGCACAACGTGTACACGCTGTAACAGGTGGTGCTTTTGATGCGACTGTGGCGCCTTTACTGGATGTGTACCGCAAGGTGCAAAATCCACAGGGTATCATGAAAGTGGATAGGGCAGAAGTACAGGCTGCCAGAGAGCTTATGCAAGCCCGTGAAGTGTATGTGAGTCAAGATCATGTTCGCCTTGGGCGTAGTGGCATGGCTCTTACCCTTGATGGTATAGCCAAGGGGCATATTGCTGATGCCGCATCGCAAGTGCTTTCCACGGCTGGTGTGCATAATCATTTGATCAATGCCGGTGGTGATATTCGCGTGAGTGGACAAAAAAATGCCGCAAGTCCTTGGCGAGTGGCTGTGGAAAATCCATCTCACAAGGGTGACGTGCTCATGAGCCTAGAGCTGAATGGCGCCATTGCTACTTCCGGAAATTATGAAATGTATTATGATGCATCTAAGAAATACCATCATTTAATTGATCCACAACGTGCTGAAAGTGCGCAGCATAGCGCATCAGTAACGGTGACGGCTCCTACCGCTTTAGAGGCTGACGCGTTGGCTACGGCACTTTCTGCCATGCCTGCGTATGCAGCATTAGAGCTTGTAAATAGCTTGCCTGGGCGTGAATGCTTAATTGTGTCTGGAAAGCAGATATTGCACTCGCGCGGCTTTGGTAAAGCATAGATACATAAATTAACGAAACAGCATCCGGAAAAGACTACGGTTTTTTACGGATGCTTATTGCTTATAATTTTTCTTGCATCTTACGCTATTCTTCTTTAGAACTGGCTGAACAAAATATCATGCACCCGTAGCTCAGTTGGATAGAGCGACCGCCTCCTAAGCGGTAGGCCGCAGGTTCGATTCCTGCCGGGTGCACCAACTAAATCACTAAAAATACACAATAAAATTCGCTAAAAGCTAGCAAAATCAAGAAAAGCAATGAGGAAAAAACTCATTGCTTTTCTCTCATTTTCTGCCTATTTCTATCTTGCGTGTGATAAATGGTGTGATAAAGATTAAAATACACACATTAATAAAATCAATAGTATATGAAGCATATGTTTTACATATCACACCAACAAATATCACAAGGTTAAACAATACACACAAAGTCAATAAAATTTTTTATATTCAAGTAGTTAATTATAAATGTGTGATAATGGTGTGATAAAGACACGTTTTGTGTGATAAAAAACAAGCGAGGTAGTGTATGGCTAGCAAGCAACAAGGTACAAAGTATGCGGGCGTGACCTTCCGTGAAAACGGTACAGATAAAATATTTTACATCCGCTACCGTCAAGGCGGCAGAGAAACAAAACAGATATTTGAACCTGTGGGAAAGGCATCACAGGGAATGACTGCTGCCAAAGCAAACCTTATTCGTTCAGACCGAATAGCAGGTAAGGAACTCCCCAATACTATTAAGCGTGCCGCCCAACAAGAGCAACGAGCACAAGAGCAAGCTCTTTTAGAAGCTGAGCAAAACCGCATGACCCTATGGAAGATATGGGAGCTGTACGCCAAGGCACACGCCACGCGGCAAATTATGCGAGCCGATAAGCCTTCCATAAAGCATTTAACGGCGCTGTATGACAAAGAGCCCATGGAGATAGGCAAAAGCGAATTAGACGCCCTCACAGAGCGTTTAGCGCATACCATCGGCGAGCGCACCGGCAAGCTTTTACGTCCGCAAACACAAAAGCATGTGCTGGCACTTTTACGCCGCCTTTTTGTCTTTGCCGAAAATCAAGAGCTGTGCCCTGTGCCCAAGCTTAAATTCAATATGCCTGTGGTGGATAATGAAACCACCGAGCACTTAAGCGACGCCCAGTACGCGCGGTATATTGAAGCCCTAAATAGCGACCATGACCAAGTGGGTGCTAACATCTTACGCTTTGCTTTAGTCACAGGTATGCGTAAAGGTGCCATACTGGCGTTAGAATGGGACGACATAGACTTTGACCGCGGCATTATCACTTTGCAAGGCACCAAGGCCAAGAATGGCAAAACAAAGCAGCTCCCTTTAAGTGCTGACGCCTTGCTCATTCTGCAAAATGTGGAACGCACCAAAAGCTCTTACGTCTTCCCCTCTCCCCGCACTGGCGGCAAAAGACAAGACATACGCAA
>CAYJLO010000036.1:22322-27942 GCA_964370835.1 uncultured Desulfovibrionaceae bacterium | reverse complement strand
AAAGTTTTTTGGAAGGGGGTCTGGGGGGAGAACCTTTTTTTCAAAAAAGGTTTCCTCCCAGTAGACTTTGTCAGAATTTTACACACCTTTATACACTAAAGGAGGTAAGGCTGTTTCCAGCACTTGTCCCACCGAGAAGAGCAATTCTTCCGAGAAGGCTTGTCCCAGCATTTGCATACCCACAGGCATTTGGCTGTCTTTGCCAAGACCCACAGGCAAGCTTAAACCGGGCATACCTGCCAAGTTCAAGGATAAGGTGTAAATATCTTTCAAGTACATTTGCAGGGGATTACCGCTCATGTCGCCCAATTTCCATGCGGTCACAGGAGACACAGGTCCGCAAATAACATCGCATTGCGCAAGGGCTGTGGTGTAATCTTGACGAATAACATCACGTACTTGCGCAGCCTTGCGGAAATACGCATCGTAATAACCGGAAGAAAGCACATAGGTGCCCAGCATGATGCGGCGTTGCACTTCCTTGCCAAAGCCTTCGGTACGAGATTCCACATAAAGGCTGGCTAAATCTTGCGCTTTGTCAGATCTATAGCCATAACGCACGCCGTCAAAGCGAGCCAAATTGGAACTGGCTTCGGCCATGGCCACAATATAATAGGTGGCAATGGAGGCTTGGGTGTGCGGCAGGCTCACTTCCACCAATTCCGCACCGAGATTTTTCATGGTTTCCAGAGCCGCATGGCAAGCATCGCCCACTTCGCCATCTAAACCTTGGGTGAAAAATTCCTTGGGAATGCCCACGCGCAGGCCTTTGAGGTCTTGGCGTGCGTGCAATGCCTTGGAGTAGGCATTTTGCTCCAAGGGACGCGGATCCGAAGTGGTATCGCGCGCATCGTGACCGGCTATGTTTTCCAGCACCAAGGCGCAATCTTCCACCGAACGAGCCAAGGGGCCCACTTGGTCTAGGGAAGAGCCATAGGCTATGACGCCGTAGCGCGACACACGACCATAGGTGGGTTTCACGCCCACACAGCCGCACAAAGAAGCCGGCTGACGGATGGAACCGCCCGTGTCGGTGCCAAGGGAGGCATAACATTGCATGGCAGTGACCGAAGCCGCAGAACCGCCGCTGGAGCCGCCGGGCACACGGCTAATATCCCAAGGATTATGCGTGGTTTGATAGGCGGAATTTTCCGTGGTGGAACCCATGGCAAATTCGTCCATATTGTTTTTGGCCACAATGATGGCACCGGCATCGCGCAATTTTTGTACCACGGTGGCATCATAAAAGGGTGTGAAATTTTGTAAAATTTTGGAACCGGCCGTGGTGGTGAGCCCCTTGGTGCAGATGGCGTCTTTCACGGTGACGGGTACGCCCCATAAAGGCTTACTGGCGTCCACGCCTTGCGCATCCATTTGACGGGCTTGGTCTAGGGCTTGCTCCACATTGTGAGCCAGCAGGGCTTGCACTTGGCCTTCGGTGACGCTTATGCGATTTGCGGCGGCTTGAACCACGCTTTCGGCTGTCATTTCGCCTTTGGCAAGGGCATCGCGCACGGCGCGTAATGATAAAGTATGCACGCTCATAATCACCTACACTATACGTGGCACAATGAAGTATTGGCCATCACTTTGGGGGGCATTGCTTAGCACATCGGCACGTTTTTCTTCATTGTGCACACCGTCTTGACGCAAGGTGGCGTCGTGCAATACGGGGCTGTATAAAGGTTCTATACCGTCGGTGTTTACTTCGGACAATATATCCATATAATTAATAATATCAGCAAATTGCTTGGCAAAAAGCTCTTGCGTGGGCGCATCTATATTGAGGCGAGCAAGGCTTGCCATGCGCTGTACATCTTCTGTGGTAATGGCCATAATCTATCCTATCTTAAGGTTGTGACACGGGCTATTTAGTGCCTGTGCGTTTAGCTTCAAATGCAGCAAGGGCCGCGGCGCGGCGTTGATTCAAGACATTAATATCCGCCGGACCGACACCTTGGGGATTCACGCCAAAGAGCATGAGCTTTTGACGCGCTTTGCCCTGGGCATCCCATTGAACGGGAGCCATGGCCCAGGTGAAACCTTGAGCTGTGGCAAGTTTTGTATTCATGAGCGTGGGCGCGGCAACGCTTTGCAAGGCCAAATTGGCACCAAGGTTCACAAAATCATGACCAAGGGCCACCCACATGTCCGCTGTGGGAATGGCTTGCAGGGCGGCAGGTCTTTGCGCCGCATTGAAGGCGCTGGGGAACACTGCCAAGGAAAACTTTTCGGCTTGAGCCACGGGGCCCGTGCCAAGGCTTTCACCCCAAATGGTGGTGCCAAGCAGAATCTGACGCGTTTCACCGTGACCGTTAAAAGCCGACACAATGCCGTCCATATTTTTCCACGAATCGGGCACAAAGGTGGCCCCAAAGGTGGCTGTGGAAAGAAGTACATTATTGGTGATTTGCGGTTTGAATAAGCTTTGCACAGCCTTATTCCATACGGCGGGGCCTGTGCCCACATAGCCTTCGGAGCGCACGGTGCCGCCGCTATTGCGCACGCCATTGGCAAAGGTGCTGTTCATGCGTGTGCCAAAATTATCCGCAGGGAAGAAAGATCCAAAATCATGAATGCCCATTTGACGGCTGGCGTCCAAGAGCACGTCCACCTGATCTTGAGGACTGGGGAAGATTCTCCAAGCGGTGATGCCTTCGTCCTGTCCATCTAAAGAGGGCAAGAAGGCGAAGAAGTTACGTTGCACTGTGGCTCCGCTGGTCTTGGCCAAAGTCATGTTGGGGGCCAAAATGGGGCCACCCACCACGGCGCAATTGAGCGGCAGGGCTTGCATTTGTACCAACCAATTGGGTTGCGCGGTATCCACGTTTTGCAATTGTACAGTGCGACCTTGCGTGCTTAAATGACGCACAGCTGCCTCGGCACCCAACTGAATTTTATGACTCACGCTGGCCACGGCGCCGCTTTGCGGTAAAGCCAGCACCAAGCAAATATCTCCCGTGGGAGCAGCAACATTGGGTATGGGCGGAATTCCGGCCGGAATGGCACTGGTTTGCGCGCCTTGACTCAAGGATGGCGGTGTTTGGCTACCAAAAGTAATGGCACCCACATCTTGCCCCGTGAGAATTTTTTGCGCCAACTCTTTATCCACAAAAAGGGCAGGATCGCTGGCTTTAGCAATGACAGTGCTATCTAGGCCAAGGCCACGGCGACCGTCTTCCAGAACAATAATATTAGCGGGATAATTGAATTTTTGTGAGGCTAAAATCTTTTGGTTCAGCTCAAGCAAAGGTGTATCCGCAATGGATTGTACCTCTAGAGCCGTGATGCGTTCCACATTTTGTTTGCGCTGCATATCTTGCTTTTCGTAAAAAGCACTGAGCATGGGCATGGCGTCTGTGATTTGCGTGGCATTCCATTGATGGCCCATGAGCAATATGGCCGCCATGGCGCGCACATCTTCGGCGCGGTCTTTTTGTTGCCACATATCTTCGGCTTTGCCCAACATGGTGGCAGGGGAAAGCTTGCGCATGCTGTCGAGCCATGTATCTTGCCATAGCGTGGTATTTTCCGCGCCTGGTTCGGCTTTATTCCATTCTTCCAAGGCGGTTAAGGCGGCATGAGGGCGATCATTGTAGGCGGCGGCTAGCGCATAGCGTTGCCATGCTTCATTTCTTTCCCCTACGCTGAGCAGGGGGTTTTTGGTGGCCTGAGAATACAAATTCTCGGCTCTTTCCATATTACCAAGGTCCCAAGAATAGCGCGCATCATTCATGAGCTGCGTCACCACACTGCCGTCTTGCGTGGTGGGGAGGGTCGTTTCAGAAACTACCGGTGAGGCATTGCTTTCTTGCGCCGGAGCAGGGGAGGAGGCGGAGGAGCTTTGCTGACGAGGCTCGGGGTCAGAGCGCAAAAAAGATGTGCTAATACAGGCAGAAAGGCTAAATGCACAAAGAACCGTGGCTCCCATGCGCAAAAAAGATGAGTTAAAAGATGTGGGAAGCATATATAATCCTCATTATTACAGTTTATCGTAGGCATGAAAGGCGATAGCATATGATATTTGCCCCATGGGGGCAAGTGTGAAATGAGTGGGGATGGGGGCTTTTATGTAAGCCTGTATTGTTGGCTAAAGCAGAAAATCGGCGGTGGGGGGATTAAGCGGTGAAAGCCATTCCCCCCCATGCTTCTTTATGAAAATGAATAGGTTGTATAGAAAAGACTTATGAACAGTTAAAATCAGAATCTCTATACAAAAAAATTAAAACACAAGGCGGTATCGTCACCCCCTCTAAAACTCTAATTTCACCTTCAAGTCTCCGCCGTGGGTATTTTGCTTAACGCCATATTGCCCATTATAAGCAAGAGCCACGCTGAAGTTTCCATGGCGGTATTCCATGCCAAGGTCGGTGAGCCAGGTGCTCACATCTTCATGGGCGGTGGTGGTGAAGGATGTTCCAAGGGTATACAGCTTGCTATCCATGCCATTGCCCGTAAGGTTGTGGCGTAGTCCTGCGCCTGCGGTGAGCGCCACGTGACGATCTTCTGTCAGTTGCCATTGGCTACGCCAGTTGAGCTCCACCGTACCGTACAGGGCAGCATAGTATGTGTCGTCATAGCGCATATCATAGATGGCATTAACGCCGCCAAAACTATAGCCATAGCCGTGGGTATGCAGGCCAAGATAGGATATGCCCACTTGCGGTGTAAGGCTATGGGTATAGTCATCGCCACTGGCCAATTGCCATACATAGCCTGTGTTTATATTGGCAAAAAGTGCTTCCCCGTTGGGATTTGCGTCGGCGCTGGCGGGTGTGGAGCTTTGTAGGCTAAAGTCATACTGATTTTGTAAAAGTGAGCCTGTCAATTGCGCGCTCACATACCACTCGGGCGTAATGTCATAGGCGCCGTGCAAGCCCAAAGCCACGGCGGTGCTTTTGGCACTGAAATCTTGGTCATTGGCGTCATAATTGCTGGAGTTAAAGTCCATGTGGGCGCCAAGGCGTAGCTTTTCGCTCATGGCATAGGTGGCGGCGGCGGTGATGCCCACTGTGTGACCGCCAAAACCATAGGCGTGATTATAGGTGTTTGAGCCATAGGGATTGAGCAGGATTTCCCACTTCTTGGCACTATCTTCTGGCATGGAGGACCCCGCTGCAAGGCCCTGCTCTGTAGCTGGTGCTGTTGCCTGAATTTCACCCTGTGCTGTGGCGCGTCCTGCCACTGGCGGCGTGGCTTTATGCTGCCAGAATTTGCGCAACATATTGGCTATACCTCTAAATTGCATGGAAGAAGCCAAAGTTTGTATTTTTGCCGCCGTAGAGCCGGGGGTGGTGGCGGGGGTGATGTTTTCTTCAAGGCGCACCGTGGCGGTGTTTGGGTCTGAGCCGGTGAGCACAGCAATAAGGTGCGGTACCTCCACCGCGGCCTGCACCGAGGCTATATTGCCGGTTACCGTGGTTCCATCGTCGGCGGATACCATGCCATTATCATTTACAGGGTCATAGATGCGATATTCTTTGCCCAGTGCAAAACCCTGCGCCGCTGTGCCGGGGCGCAAAATGAGCTTGGTATTGGCAAAGTTGACGCTACTGTTGTTACCAGCGGCAAAAACGGCGTCATTGGCACTCCAGGTGCGTAGGGTTGTGGCCCATACATC
>CAYJLO010000036.1:0-22222 GCA_964370835.1 uncultured Desulfovibrionaceae bacterium | reverse complement strand
CCATGCCTGTCATCAGGCCAGTGTTAATAATTTCACCCCCAGCAACTGCTGCCGTTGCATTGGTGGGGGCGTTTGTACAAATGCCAAGCCCTAAAAAGGTGAGTAATGCCACAATGGAAAGTGTCTTGCCTTGAAGTTTTTTTCTTTTCATATATACCTCGCGAGTTTGTGTCAATAGTGTGCACTTTTTTGTGGGGCTTGGCAAGAAAGAGGAGGGGTGAGCGTTGGCCCTTGCCCCCGCGCGGGAGCGCAAAGTGAATGAATAATATTTGCTAACCAAATTTTTGATCTTACCATGGTGTAAACCTCGCGGCATCAAGGAAATAAAAGAGTTTAATTATACATTTTTATTACACAAAACCACAATAAACCCACTAAAAAACATTTTTCACATGAACGCCACTTGAACTTTTGCCCTTTCGGTCTTATATTTATAAGTCCAAATGAATTGTCTCTTTGCATGAGAAATGCCGTACTATAATCTCAATTCTCAACACTGTTACCTGAGGTTAATCATGAACAAAGTTCGTATTGGTATCAACGGTTTTGGTCGCATTGGTCGTCAAGTTTTTCACATTTTACACAAAGATTTTTTGGAAGATGTAGAAATTGTGGCCATCAACGATTTATGTGATGCGCCCACCTGCTTTCACCTTTTGGAGTATGATTCTGTTTACGGACGTGGTTATTTTGAGGCCACCCTTGACGGAACCGTAGCCACCGTGGGTGATTGGAAAGTGCAGTGTTACAGCGAGCGCGATCCCAAAAACATCCCTTGGGCAAAACACAATGTGGACATCGTCATCGAATCTTCCGGCGTATTCCGCGATGCTGAACAAGCCAAAGTTCACAGAGAAAATGGCGCCAAGAAAGTTATTTTCACCTCCCCAGCCAAGAATGAAGACCTCACCTTGGTTTTAGGCGTCAATGAGCAAGATTATGACCCCAAAAAACACCATATGGTGTCCAACGCTTCTTGCACCACCAACTGCTTGGCGCCTGTGGTGAAAGTGCTGCACGAAACCTTTGGCATTAGCCAAGGCACCATGTGTACCATTCACTCTTACACCAATGACCAACGCATTTTAGACATGCCTCACAAGGATTTACGCCGCGCTCGTGCCGGTGCCTTGAACATTATTCCCACTTCCACCGGTGCCGCCAGTGCCGTGGCTAAAGTTATCCCCGCCATGAAGGGGAAATTTAGCGGTTATTCCTTGCGCGTGCCCACGCCCACCGTGTCTGCCGTGGACTTTACAGCCCTTTTTGAAACTAAAACCGATACCGACACCTTGCGCGCCACCCTAAAAGCCGCCGCCGAGGGTGATTATAAGGGTATCATAGAGTATAATGAACTTCCCTTGGTCTCCTTAGACTTTAAGGGCAATACCCACTCCACCATTGTGGAAGCCGAATATTGCACCGTGCAAGATGGTAATTTTGCCAAGATTGTGCTCTGGTATGACAATGAATGGGGCTATTCCTGCCGCGTATGCGATTTAATTATGCATATGAAAGAACAAGGTTTATAGAAAAAAGCGTAGAAAGCTCCTATTTTACAAAGGATTTTTCTTTGCTGTACAATACTCCCATTAAACACAGCAAAGGCTCATAAACACATGGGCCTTTGCTCTATAGTTTTTACGTAGATTACCGATACCAATGGTAATGGTTAAAATTGTATCATGACTCTATGAGGAGAACAGTATATGAGTGAAGTTGATAGCGAAAATAAAGCCACCTATCATGGCTCGGATGATAGTAGCCTCATCCAAATGGTTACTTTTAAGATTGCCGAAGAAGAATTCGGCGTGGAAATTCTTAAAGTGCAAGAAATCATTCGCATGATGCCCATTACCAAGGTGCCCAATGCGCCGGCCTTTGTGGAAGGCGTTATTAACCTGCGCGGTAAGGTGATTCCCGTCATCGACATGCGTAAACGCTTTGGCATGAAAACAGCCGTCCACGATAGCCAAACCCGTATTAAAGTTATGGATCTTGGCGGTCAGATTGTGGGCTTTGTGGTGGACGCTGTGTGCGAAGTGTTGCGCATTAAGGAATCCACCGTGGAACCACCACCAGCCGTTGTGGCCGGCATAGGCTCTGAATATATGCGCGGTGTGGGTAAGCTTGAGGACAGGCTGCTTATCTTGCTTGACCTTGATAAGCTGCTCACTGAAACAGAAATGGAAAGCTTAAGCTCCATGTAATCAGCGACAAGATTTTCTGGGGGGAAGACTTTTTCTAAGGAAGAGGTTTTCCCCCTTCAATTTTTATATTCTTAAAAAAAGCAAAAATATACTCTTGCATCGAATCTATATTGCGAAAGAGTTCCTTTCACTGGTCACTCTTTGCCACCATGAAAGTTTTTTGGAAAAGCCTACCCCAAGGGCGCGAAGCGTTCCCGTTAGCGAGTCTTCGAGCTTTACGGGAATAGAGAGCAGAGCAGTCTGGGGAAAGAACCTTTTTTTCAAAAAAGGTTTTTCCCCAGTAAGTATCATCAATCTAGCTATTACTAGCCCATGCGGCGGTGCTTTAGGCTTTCCCCACCATAAATGAAGTAGGTATGCTCAGCAATATTCATGGCGTGACGCCATACGCGGTTTAACGTACGGCTGATGAGAATCACGTGAATGGACAATTGCGGATCCACATTTTTGCGACTGCTTAATTTGTGCATGATTTTCACATCAAGCAAAGCGGCTTCATCTTCATGCTGACGAACCTTCAAAGCTTTTTGATGGTCGCCTTCGCGGAAAGCATCCACAGAAGCTGTATAAATTTGACGAGATGTTTGCATAAGAGCTTTGATATCATTAACAATATCTTCATCCACGTGATCAAGCCCTTCGATGAGGATGGCAAGTTCTGCCATACGAGCGGCTTCATCGGCAATGCGCTCAAGGTCAAGCACCATGCGCATGGCAGAAATCACAAAGCGCAAGTCGCTGGCCACGGGCTGGGTGCGAGCCAAGATGCTTAAGGCCTTGGCGTCGATTTCGTTTTCCAAATCATTGATGGCGGCGTCTCCGTCAATAACGGCACTGGCGCGGCCCACGTCACCTTCTTGTAAAGACTTGCAAGCATCATCTACAGCCAAACCCACCATGGCAGACATGACCAACAAGCGCGTGCGCAAGGTTACGATCATCTGTTGTAATTGATTTTCATTATTAGACATTAACCGAATCTCCCTGTGATATAGTCTTCAGTTTGTTTCTTGGCAGGACGTGTGAATATGGTATCTGTCACATCATGCTCAATGAGCTTACCCATGTAGAAGAAAGCCGTGTAATCTGAAACGCGTGCAGCTTGTTGCATGTTATGCGTAACAATAATAATGGTCAACTGATGCTTTAATTCGTGAATGCCTTCTTCGATTTTTTGCGTGGCAATGGGGTCAAGGGCCGAAGCAGGTTCGTCCATGAGCAACACTTCTGGGCCCACAGCCAAAGCACGCGCAATACAGAGACGTTGTTGCTGGCCGCCGGAAAGACCCAAGGCAGAGGTATGCAAGCGGTCTTTCACTTCTTCAAAAATGGCGGCGCGCTTTAGAGCCTCTTCCACGGTGCCGGCAATGAGGCTTTCGTCCTTAATGCCGTTGACGCGTAGACCATAGGCCACGTTTTCAAAAATGGTCTTGGGGAAGGGGTTTGGTTTTTGGAACACCATGCCCACTTTGCGGCGTAAAGCCACCACATCGGAAGACGAAGCGTTGATGTCTTGACCATCCAAGGAAATATTGCCCGAAACTTTTGCACCGGGAATAAGGTCATTCATGCGGTTTAAGCAGCGCAAGAATGTACTTTTGCCGCAACCGGAAGGGCCAATGAGGGCTGTTACTTTATTTTCGGGAAAGGAAAGGCTTACATCATATAAAGCCTGCGATGCCCCGTAATAAAAGTCCACATTGTTAGCTATTAATTTGTGCTGCTCTGTCACAGTGCTCTCCAAAAAAGGTGGGAATAGTGAAATGAAAAACTGTAGCATACTCTTTAGCCGGACTTTCCACCCAAATACGTCCGCCGAGTCGCTCTACAGTGTGTTTACAAATGGCAAGGCCAAGACCCGTGGAGCCGTGGCTTCTATGTTTTTCTACGCGATAAAAACGCTCAAAAATACGCAAACAATCCACTTCGGGAATGCCGGGGCCTTTATCCGCCACAGAAAAATGCGTAAATTTTTCTTCTTGAACGGCGGAGACCACAATGTGGCTTTCTTCCGGAGCATAGCGCCCTGCATTTTCGATAAGATTTCTGAAAACTTGTGTCAAGTGCTGCGCATTGGCGGTCACTTGCAAATCTTCGGGCATATGCACGCTGACGCTTACCTGACGCAAATCCAATTGCTGACGGCATAAAGCCAAAGCACCTTGTAAACTCTCATACGGATGCACCGTGGAGGTTTGCAAAGGCACATTGGCATTTTCCAATCTGGCAAGGGCCAAAAGTTCTTCCACCATGCGAGCCAAGTACGCGCCATTTTTGCGGATAATCTCCACAAAGCGCACATATTCATCGGGAAAGCCCGGCGTACTCATCAAGGTTTCTGTATAACCTTGAATGGCCGTTAAAGGCGTGCGTAACTCATGGGAAACATTGGCCACAAAGTCGCGACGCACCCTTTCAAGGCGCACAATGGGACTAATATCATGGAAGACCACCACGGCACCCAAATGCTCCGATAAAGCTTGCGCGCGCGTTAAATGCACGGCAAAAACCCTCTCGGGGCTCAATTCCAATTGCAAGGAAGCGCGGGATTTATCATGCCCATTGCCGTTCGCCAAAGGTGGAGCCAGTAAAATATCATCCACGGCTTTTTGCAATTTTGGCACAGGTATGGCTTCCACCACTTGCCAATCTTTGGCACCCACCGTGCTCGGGAACATACGTTGCAAAGCCTTATTACAATGCTGAATGCTACCCTTGGCCGTGAGCACCAGCACACCTTCGTCCATGGTGTCCAAAATGGTGTGTAATTCTTCGTTGCGCGCCGTGAGGGCTTTCACCTGTTCTTCAAAGTGCATGGCCAAACTATTGATGGGGTTCACCAATGCCACATAAGCATCGCAAGGGGCGGCGCTCAAACGACGCTGATATTCCCCTTTGGAAATGCTTTTCACAAAATCCTTCACATGCCAAAATTCACCTTTAATGACTTTTTGCAAGAGAAAAGAAAGAGTGGCAGCCACAACACAAGTCAGAATCATGCATTGCAAAAAGAAAGAAAGGCTATAGGCCGTGTCAGCTGAATTACTTAAAATGGGTTCCAGCATGAGCACAGAAAAAATAGCCACAAAATGAAGCGCAAATATTTTGCTTCTAAAAGACATATTAGCCTCTAAAACGGTAGCCCACACCGCGTACAGTTTCTAGGCAATCGGCACAGTCACCAAGTTTGGCACGCAAACGACGCACATGTGTATCCACCGTACGCGCATAGCCTTCAAATTGATAGCCCCAAACACTGTTTAACAATTGCTCACGGTTACGAACGGTGCCGGCATGGCGCATGATATCTTCCAAAAGGCGAAATTCCGTGGCGGTGAGCTCAATGGAAGTGCCATTAACATTGACCATATGCGCCGATGGATCCAAATGAATACCATGCTTTTGCAAGCTTGGGCTTTGCTCCACCTGTTGCTGACGGCGTAAAATGGCACGCATGCGCAAAATCAACTCGCGCACACTGAAAGGCTTCACCACATAATCATCGGCGCCTAGCTCAAGCCCCACAATACGATCCACTTCTTCACCGCGTGCTGTAAGCATAATGATGGGAATATGTCTGGTGTTATCGTCCCTTTCCAAGTCGCGACACACCTGAAAACCATCTTTTTTGGGGAGCATGACATCTAACAAAATAATATCGGGCTTTCGACTACGTGCCAACTCAAGACCTTTAAGCCCGTCTTCAGCTTCCACCGTGTCAAAACCTTCGCGAGTAAGGTTAAAGGTAAGTAAATCTCGTATATCTGCTTCGTCTTCAACAATAAGAACTAACTCTTTGGACATGATACTCTTCCTCTTGGTTGCGATATCTCCCGAAAAAACCATGGTAAGTAAAGGTGATTTATGCGTCAAAGAAATGTTCGCATTGTTACAAAATTGTGACAAAGGTATTTTCTTGACAGAACTCCGCACCATACGGCTTATGTTACAGATGTGCTTTGTGGTGGTTTTTTTTTATGTGCTGGCGTTTTGAGCTATCTTATAACATGACAATTAATCCCTTTGCGCTCCCGCGCGGGGGCAAGGGATATGAGGTGATTTATTTTTTAATGTGTTTGCGTATGAAAGCTATTTTATAATGCAATATCTTATCGATTTGCGCTCCCGCGCGGGGGCAAGGGCCTCTTGGGGCTAGCTGCCCCGCCGGCCCTTACAATCCCGCTCCCCCACATAAGCCTGCTGTGGTCTCTCCTTTCGGAACTTTCTACTCGCTTACGCTCCCAGAAGATTCCCTACAGGGCTACGGCCTACAAGGTAGGCCTGCGCGACACAGCAACGGCTTTTTACGTCCGTCAGAGACTGTAGAAATATTGTTATGTGGAGTTCATTCTCCTCACATGTAGATATACTTGCTCACAGCATAATCGCCCATCAAGTCATTATAGGTTAACCAAAAATGAGTTCTTGAACAACTTTTCGCAGACAATGGAACAAAACATATCTTCATAATTATAAATATTATCATGCAATGAAGAAACAAGTCTGTGCAATGCCGCAGGGCGAAACCTTGGCTCGCACTGCCCCGTAGTACATCCTTTTGAGCGAAGCGAAAAAGAGGTACGGAGGGCTGGCAGGGGGTGAAACCACCCATGAAGCCCCTTTCAAATTGACATAATACTAAGTGTTAAACTCTTTCATATCCTCGATGACCCAAACTCTACGTCATACCAAACCGAAAACTCCTAGCCTCGATGACGCGGACTCTACGTCACCCCAAACTCAAACCCAAAAAACAACATGTGTCATACAACGACAAAAAAACACCACAAACAACAAATTTCCACAAAAATACAAAATAAAATATTTTCGTAACAATTGATTTCACGCTAGCATTACAAGTAGTTACAAGCTCACAAAAGTGTCACTTTCACACTGTCACCATTCTTTTCCCCTTTTGTCATCTATTTGTAACATAGAAAAACGATACCCATGTTGGCGCTGCTGAAAGCGCATTCTTCGAAAACAAAATTTAGGAGTTCATAATGAAATTATCACGCGTAGTATTTGCTGCCTTGTTGGCACTTGGTCTTGCTGCACCTGTGCAAGCTAAAGAAGAAATCGTCATCAACGGTTCCACCACTGTGTTACCCGTTATCCAAAAAACTGCTGAAGCCTACATGGAAAAAAATCCCAGCGTTGCCATCGCCATTTCCGGCGGCGGTTCCGGTAACGGTATCAAAGCTCTTATCGATAACTTGTGTAACATTGCCATGGCTTCCCGTGACATTTCCGGCAAAGAAGTGAAGCTTGCCGAAAGCAAAGGCATCGCTCCTAAGCGTTATGTTATTGCCATCGACGCTTTGGTACCAGTGGTTCACCCCACCAGCAAGCTCACCAATCTTACCATTGAGCAATTGAAAGGCATTTACAGCGGCAAAATCACCAACTGGGAAGAAGTTGGCGGTCCAGACAAGAAAATCGTTGTGATTTCCCGCGATACATCTTCCGGTACTTATGAAACTTGGCAAGAAAAAATTCTTGGTAAGGCTCGCGTAGCTCCTTCTGCTTTATTGCAAGCTTCCAGCGGCGCAGTGGTACAAGCTGTTGCTAAAAACCCCAACGCCATCGGTTATATCGGTTACGGTTATGTGAGCGACGCCACCAAAGTATTGAGCGTAGACGGTTTCCAAGCCACTCCTGAAAATGCCCTTTCCGGCAAATGGCCCATCGCTCGTGACTTGTACCTCTTCACCAATGGCGAACCCCAAGGCGAAGCTAAAAACTTCATTGACTATGCCCTTGGCGCCGAAGGTCAAAAGCTCGTGAAAGAAGTGGGCTTCATTCCTTTAAGCAAGTAATTATCAAATATAGTTAAAAAACCCTCCCCATGTTGCCTCAAAGGCGCGTAGGGAGGGCTTTTTGGCATAAAAGGCATAACACATGAAAGAAAAAATCATCAATTTTTCACTGGCTGGCGCGGCGACATTTTCGCTTCTTTCCTTGCTTGGCATCATGCTCTTCCTTTTTTGGGAAGGCTTACCCATATTTAATGTTGTCTCGGTGACCGATTTCCTTTTTGGACAATATTGGTACCCCACCTCAGACCCTGTGGACTTTGGCATCTTCCCCTTACTTGTGGGATCGCTTTCAGTCACCATCTTGGCCTCGCTCATTGCCGTGCCCCTTGGCGTCATGACGGCGGCCTATTTAACAGAAATTGCCACCACCAATGTGCGCCGCATAGTGAAGCCCTTCGTGGAACTTTTGGCCGCTTTACCATCGGTTGTCATCGGCTTTTTCGGTATGGTGGTGGTGGCCCCCATTTTACAAGATTATTTGGGTGCTTCCACAGGTCTTAACGTGTTCAACGCCAGTCTCATGTTGGCTTTCATGTCTGTTCCCACCATTTGCTCCGTGGCAGAAGATGCCCTTTTTGCCGTGCCGCGTCCTTTACGCGAAGCCTCCCTTGCCCTTGGTGCCACTCGTTGGGAAACCACGGTGAAAGTTGTGGTGCCCGCCGCTTTATCCGGCATTGGCACAGCCATCATGCTTGGTATGTCCCGCGCCATTGGCGAAACCATGGTGGTGCTCATGGTGGCAGGCGGTGCCGGTATGATTCCCGGTTCCATTTTCGACCCCGTTCGCCCCATGCCTGCCTCCATTGCCGCAGAAATGGCCGAAGCTCCCTATAGAGGCGAGCATTACCACGCCCTTTTTGCCATTGGTATGGTACTTTTCTTGTTCACATTAGCCTTTAACATGATTGCCCAGCACATTGCCGAAAAGCATAAGCAAGTGGGCTCTTCTAGCCTATAGGAGTACACATGAATTTTACCGCTTCTTCCGCTTCGCGTATGGCGCGCCAAAGCTTCATGTTTGGCATATTGCGTCTGGCGGCCTATGTTAATGTGTCTGCCTTGGTCATTGTTTGTATCTTCTTGGCTGTGCAAGGCCTTCCGGCTCTTTCTTGGGAATTTATTGTGGAATCCCCACGCAAAATGATGACAGAAGGCGGCATTTGGCCTTGTATCCTCGGCACATTTTTGCTTTCCCTCGGCGCATTGCTCATAGCTTTCCCCTTGGGCGTGGCTTCTGCCATTTATTTGCACGAATACGCCGGACGCACCACCTTTGCTCGCTATATTCGCCTTGGCGTAAATAACCTTGCCGGTGTACCTTCTGTGGTGTTTGGTCTCTTTGGACTAGCCTTTTTCGTGACCTTCTTGGGCATGGGTGTCAGTATTTTAGCCGGTATCCTTACCCTTGCTGTACTCACTTTACCTGTGATCATCGGCACCGCCGAAGAAGCTCTACGCACCGTGCCAGACACCTATCGCGAAGCCTCCTTTGGCCTTGGTGCCACCAAATGGCAAACCATTGCCCGCGTGGTACTTCCTGCCGCCACACCAGGCATGCTCACCGGCGCCATTTTGGGCTTATCCCGCGCCGCAGGGGAAACCGCTGCCATCATGTTCACAGCGGCTGTTTTCTATACACCCAAAGATCCCGATTCTGTGTTCAGTGCTGTCATGGCTTTGCCTTATCATATGTATGTGCTTGCCACCGCCGGTACAGAAATTGAAAAAACCCGTCCTTTGCAATACGGTACAGCCCTTGTGCTTATCATGCTGGTGCTTGGCATGAATATCTTTGCCATTTACTTGCGCGACCGCATGCAAAAGAAAAAAGGCCATTAAAACTGGCAGTTGCTTCGCGCAAAGCAAAAAGTTATGCCTTTGCTTTTGTGAAGCACATTATAAAAAATACCTAAAGGCCCTTTGGCTCACCCCACAGGGCCTTTTCTTGTAAAAAGGACTATTATTATTCCAATCAACATGCAAAAAATCGTAGTAAGTCCTCGTATTACTTGGTTGCCTTTGTGACTCTTTTGGTCTACATTGTCCCCACACAACTAACATGGCTTATCGTCTAGCCATGCAAAATGCACCACTTTTCAGGTATTTCAGGAGAGCATGATGGATCGAGGCCCTAAGACCTCCCTAAACCATGAGGATAGCACCGGCGTCATACCAGCGCCAAGGCTCAAAGCATCCGGATCTTTCATTTCTCGCGTGCTGGGTTTACACAGTTTGCTCACCGAATATGAAAAAATGCCCCTTGCCGAAACTCCATGGGATTTTGGCCATACTACCTTAAATCAATTACATATTTCTTTAAACCACCAAGGTGAAAGCCTTGATGTATTGGCTGAACCGGGTCCTGCGCTGGTTTTTGCCAATCATCCTTTTGGTGGTGTGGAAGGCGTTATCCTTGCGGCATTATGCGGCACTTTACGCCATGATTTTAAATTACTTGCCAATGAAATGCTCACCCGCATTCCCGAACTGGCACCCATGATTATCCCCGTGGATGTGTCGGGTAAAAACCAACGCGAAAATATGCAAGCGGTGCGTCAGGCCGTGCGCCATGTGGAGCAGGGCGGTGCCTTGGGCATTTTTCCTTCGGGCATGGTGGCCCATTGGCAAATGAGTTCCAAAACCATTGTGGAGCCTGTGTGGCAATCCCTGTGTGGTCGCTTGGCCCGTCAAGCCCATATCAAAGCCATACCCATCTATTTTAAAGGGCGCAATTCCATGCTTTTCCATGCCGCTGGGTGCATTCACCCCATGCTGCGCACGGTGCTTTTGCCCAGAGAGCTTTGGGGTAGACGCAATACCACGGTGGAATTTGTGGTGGGCAAGCCCGTGGATGGCAGCGTTTTACATGCCCTTAAAAATGACGCCGCACGCACGGCGCTCATGCGCATTCGCTGTGAACAGCTTGGCGTCATTAAAGAAGATGTCACAGATAAAATCTGGCCTGTACCCGTGGCTCAAGCCTGCCCCCATGAGCAATTACAGCAAGAAGGCCAAAAGTTTTTGGACAGAGAAACTCTGGCCACCGAAGGTCGCTATGCGGTTTTTGCCATACAAGGGCATGAATCTTCTTGTATTTTGCAAGAAATTGGGCGACTGCGCGAAGAAACCTTTCGCCTTGTGGGCGAAGGCTCGGGCAATGAACGCGACACAGATTCCTTTGATAAAGAGTATACGCATTTGGTGCTTTGGGATGTGGAAAAAAACACCATCGCCGGTGCCTATCGCGTACGCTGTTTTATGCCAGAAGAAGCTCACCAAAGCCAAGAAAAGCTCTACCTTGCATCACTTTTTGATATTCAAACGCCCTTTTATGAGCAATGCGCCAATTCCATGGAACTGGGCAGAGCCTTTGTGAAACCCGAATATCAGCGCGATTATGTGCCACTTATGCTTTTGTGGAAGGGCATTGGACGCATGATTGTGCGCCATAAATTGCGTACGCTTTTTGGTCCTTGCAGCATGGGTCTTGGTTATACTGACGCTTCGGCGCATATCTTACGCCAAACCCTAGAGGCCAACCATTGGGAACATGACTTGTGTCAATACACTCAAGGCAAACGCCAGCCCAGGGATTTTGCAGGCCCCAATGCGCCCAATGTGCAGGGTCTTGATTACAAAATGGCCAATAAAATGGTGAAAGATATCGAAGGCGATAAAGGCTTGCCCATTTTATTTAAGCATTATCTGCAATTGGGCGGACGCATTGCGGCCTTCCATGAAGATAAAGACTTTGGCACCCTCGATGCACTCTTGGTGGTGGATTTGGCGCACACGCCGGAAAAGGTTCTTCTGCGCTACATGAGTCCGCAAGAAGTAACGGAACTGAGAGCCAGTTACGGTCCCGTTACTCCCAGAAATGCGTAAATATTAGGCAAATAAATCTGCAAGTACGTATTTGTATAAGAGGGTAGTAAAGAGCAGACCCAACGCCATATACAAAAAGATGCGCACCATTTTAACGCCCACCTTAATGGCAAGCCTTGCGCCCATTTGATTACCGATGATGCTCCCCACGGCGCACGGTATGGCCAAGGCATACAACACCACGCCGCCCGAAGCAAAGGTGGCCAAAGCCCCCACATTGGAAGCCAAATTGAGCACCTTGGTGGTGCCGGAAGCGCGCACCAACTCCATGCCCAAGGTGAGATTTAAGGCCAAAATGAAAAATGAGCCCGTGGCAGGGCCAAAAAAGCCATCATACACCCCAATGCCAAGACCCACCAAGGCCACATATACTTTCTGTGTTTTCACAGGAATATCTTTTTCTACGCCTACATTTTTTCCTGAAAAAAGCGAGCACACCAAACCTAAAGGCAATAAAAAGGCCATTATTTTGCCCAAAAGGGCCGGTGCCACCTGCAAAGCCAGCCAAGAGCCCAAAGCACCGCCAATGAATGCCGATGCAAAACCCACGGGAACCAAATGTAATACTATGAGATTATTACGTAAAAAAGGCCATATGGCGGTGAGAGAGCCAAGGCTTGAGGCAAATTTATTGGTGCCCAGCGCAAAGTGAGGCGGTATATTAAACAGCATGAGCGATGGAATGGTGATGAGACCGCCGCCGCCGGCAATGGCATCCACAAATCCGGCCACCAAATACATGAAAGCACAGGCCACTATGACATACAGTTCTAATTCCACGCTTTTTTCCTTTTATATTATTCTTTGAACTTGGCGCAATATGCCAGAAAAATCATCCACACCCAAGGCCGCAAATAAAGCTAAGACCAAGGCCAAGAAGAGATATTCCTGTGGAGATCCTGTGGAAAAAAGCTTCAATGAAAAACGTTTTTGCTGTGAAAAGGGTAAGAGGGGAATACCCGACGGCGTACACATATCCAAAAGAACATGAAACATACCCCCAAAAGCCACGCCACCCAAGAAATACAATTGTTTCAAGGGTAAATGCAAGGCCCCCATACTGCGCGGATACATGTACAATAGGAACCAAAACAGCAATAAAAGTGCATACCATCCAAACCAATGCGTAAAACCACGATGTATGGCCTTAAAGGTTTTTTGAGGATTGGGACTCATGCGCGAAATACCCATATCTATCACGTCGGGCAAAATGGCACCACAAGCCACACCGCCCAAGGCCGCATGGGGCCAATCCAGCAAAAGAGCAATGCCCACGGGCACGCTTTGGTGAGTTATCCACTTCATATATAGAGCCTTATTATGCTTGTGTGCTATTTTGGGGAGCGTGCGACTTCCACGCCACAAGCCCCACGGCGGCTAAAATGCAAATGGCACCCAACACATTACCCCAAGTGGCTGGCTCGCCCAATAAGTATACACCGGCCCAAAGACCTGTGGCCGGTTCAAGACCGCCTAAAATAGAAGCAAGGGAAGGGCCCACAATACGTACGGCAAATACCAAACATATATTGGCCACAACCCCTGTGACCAAGGAAAGGGTAAATAATTGTTGCCATTGATTGGCAGAACTTGGCATTTGCAAGTCCCCTGTACAAAAGCCGTACAGCATACAATACAGGCCAGTACCCAACATCATATACATGGCTGTGACAAATTCATTGGAACATTGAAATTTTGCCACTTGAATGCCCAACACATATAAAGCCATGAAAACAGCACAGAAAATGGTTAAAAACATGCCCCAAAGGGTGATTTTAACGCCACTGGTACCAAAAAAAATATCCTGCAAAGAAAATATGGCCACACCCAACACAATGAGCAAAGCTGATGCGGCCGTACTCATGCGAAATGATTCACCAAAAAAAGCCACCATGCAAAATACCACAAAAATGGGATAGCAATACTGCACCGTCACCACAATGCCCGTATCCATTTCCAAAAAGGCCGCCATGAAAGTAAGCGCCGTGAGGGCATAAAAAAGGCTCACGCCAAGAAATTTTACCATATCGCTTTTACACACCACAAATATACGCAAGCTACGTTTGCGCACCAAAACAAAGAGCGCAACCATGAGGCTTGCCAGTAAAAAACGAAAGGTATTTACCGTGGAAAAGGAAAGACCCTCACCCATGAGCGGCACAGAAAAAAGCGCAATGAGGCCATAAGAGCAAGCCGCAACAACGGCATAAATAAAACCGCTTAACATGACTATACTTTCATACTTACGATGACACCAAGGGTATCATCCAGCGATTGTACGGCTGTGGCATTGGCGGCATGGGCTGTTTCATACACGATGGAGTTCACAAACTCCGTGGCGTAGTCGGTGTACCCATGGGCCATGGGTGGCACAATAACTTCAGTGTGAGCTTGCACACCGCCAGAAAAATTTTCCACAAATTCTGTGCGAATATGCCCCTCTCGATTGATGTCGGTCACATTGTAAACCACGCTTTCCATGCCTTGTTGAAAGGCCTGCAGCGCTGAAGAACTGGAATAAAGAGCTGAGATAGTCATAAAAACCTCAAGGGATATACGCGTATTTTGCACTGAGTATAATATCTTATATGCCTTGTCCAGCACTAAAAATCATGGACGCCCATGGGCTACGATTGCGCCGCAATGCATGCTTGTATTTTCCTTTGATTCATTGTTTCTAATGTGTGCATAAGTCTGTGCGCAAAATGTGCGTAAGTAAAAAAAATACTGTAATTTTAATATAATATAAATAACACATATAAAGACTAAAACAACAACAATACAGCAATGATAACAATAACCATACAACTCTGAAGGGGCAAAAACTCATCCATGCCCAAAGCATTGTTCCTAACCTGTGCGTAACTTTGTTTATAAAATGTGCGTAACTTTTAAAAGTATTGTTATTTAAAATAGATAAAGCATATGATTTCTATACCCAAAAGAGCTTGCCTTCCTAAAATAATCCAAGCCATCAACTACACATAAAAATATTGCTTGCCCCCCAAAAGTAGGCTATTTTGCTTGCGTACATTACACTATTTTACCTGCAGGATTTTTATGAACAAAGAATTGCTCGAGCTGCTTGCTTGTCCTCAATGCCGCGGCCCCTTAACCATTCAAGTTATCAAAGGCAAAGATAAAGGCCTCATTTGCGAAGCATGCGCTTTGGTCTATCCCATTCGCGACGCCATTCCCATCATGTTGGTGGAAGAAGCCACGCCGCTGAAAAAAGACGATTAAAAAATATGCGTATTCTCATAGCTTCTGACCTACACGGTGCTTTGGACAGTGCAGAATTTCTTTGCAAAAAAGCAGAAAAATTACAGCCCCATATGTGTCTCCTCTTGGGGGACTATCTTTATCATGGCCCGCGCAATCCCTTGCCTAAAACGTACACACCGCAAGATGTGGCCACAAAGTTAGGCCATATCACCAAGCTTGGCGTGCAAATCATGGCTGTGCGCGGCAATTGCGATGCGCAGGTGGACGAAGGGCTTTTACCCTTTCCCCTCACAGAAGAAGCGCAATTATCCGTGGATGGGCATACTTTTTTGGCGGCCCATGGGCATCAATACGGACGCGATCCGGATTTTTCCAAGGTTCCCGCCGGCAACATCATGCTCACGGGGCACATTCATTTTCCCGTGGCTTGCCAAAGAAATAACGTGGTGTGGTGGAATCCAGGTTCGCTCAGCTTGCCCAAAAAGTCCTTCCCGCGCACCTATGCTGTCTATGAGAAAAATGTCTTCACGGTTTTTGATATGCAAGACACGGTGATTCTTCGCCATGAGCTTGGCAGTGATACACAACCCAAGCTGCAAGATTCTTCTTTCATTACGCAAGATGCCTCGGCCTATTTTGGATTATACTAAACCATGACCTGTCCTGTTCCCTACACTGTGGCCCTGCAACATTGCCCTTCTTACGCCTTTGAACAGGTGCAAGAAGCCGTGCATATGACATTGCAAGACAGTGGTATTATAGGAAAAGGACACAATACCGCACAGCAAAACCCCACACTCACACGCGGCATGCATGTGTTGGTGAAACCCAATCTTTTGCGCGCGCAGGAGCTATCTTGCACCCACCCCCATGTGGTGAAAGCCCTATGCGTGGCTTTGCAAGAGCAGGGCATTAAGGTACTGGTGGCCGATTCGGCGGGCTTTGGCACGGCATCCTCAGTGGCGCAAAGCATAGGTTTGCAAGAAGCCTTACGCCCCTTGGGTCTGCAGGTGCAAGAATTTAACGGCGTGCAAAAGCTTCCCTTACGCTTTGGGGCAAAAAATCTCGGTTCATGGGGCATTGCCAAGCAAGCATTGGAATGCGATGCCATATTTTCCGTACCGCGCATAAAAGCCCATAGCCAAATGGGCATGACCCTAAGTGTGAAAAATCTTTTTGGCTGCATTGTGGGATTGCGTAAAGCTCTGGCTCACGCCGTGCAAGGAAAGGATTTGGAAGATTTTTGTCACAGTATTTTAGCCCTGTATGCGGCTTTACCCACCACGGTGGCCTTGGCAGATGGCATAGTGGCCATGCATAAAAAGGGCCCTTCGGGCGGGGAGCCGTATAACCTTAATATACTGGCGGCAAGCACCAATGCGCTGGCCTTGGACACGGCCATATACGCTCTTTTGCACAAAAAACCCTGTGAAATTCCCCTGTGGCACAGCGCACAAAATGCCCACTTGCCCGAAGCCTTTGAGCAAAATATTCATTATATTGGCGCGCAACCGCCACACATATACCCTAGCACTCAAGAGACAGATTTTGCATTGCCGGCGCAGCTCATGGATGTGTGTTTTCAGCCGCACAGGCTGTTGCAAAGCCTTGCCAAAAGAGTGTGGAATCGTACTTTTTAAGGAGACGCTATGCCCTGTATTTTACCTAACCAAACAGATATTTATGCCCTTACCGACAGCAAGCTCAGCCTTGGGCGTCCTTTGGAGTATGTGGCACGCGCTCTTTTGGAAAGCGGTGTAAAGATTTTGCAATATCGCGAAAAAAAAGCCAAAGCCGGTCAAATGCTGGAAGAATGCCGCCTTTTGCGTGCTTTAACACTGGAAGCCGGCGCGTGTTTCATTGTGAATGATCATATAGACATTGCCCTTTTGGTGGATGCCGATGGCGTGCATGTGGGTCAGGAAGATTTGCCGATGACGGAAGTGCGCCGTCTTGTGGGGCCTAGTAAAATCATTGGTCTTTCCACACACAATGCCCAGCAATTGCAAGAGGCCAAGGAGCTTGGCGCAGATTATGTGGGCGTGGGGCCCATTTTTGCCACGCAAACCAAGGAAGATGTGTGCGCCCCCGTGGGTTATGAGTATTTAAGCCATGCGGCCAAGCATAGTGCCTTGCCCTTTGTGGCCATTGGCGGCATTAAAGAGCATAATATAGCAGAAGTGGTGCGCCATGGAGCGTATTGTTGTGCTTTGGTTTCGGAATTGGTGGGAGCAGAGGACATTGGCGGCAAGGTGAACAGTGTGCGCCTAGCCATGCAAGCAAAGTAATAATGCAGTAAAAATAAAGCTGTCATTGACATGTGCCCCAAGGCGCATACAATGGCTTTTATCTTATGGAAGAAGGTAGTCATGCAAGGGAATGCAAAAGATTTTCAAGGGGAATTTACGCCCCTGTTTAAACCGGAAGTGAATAATGGCCTTGTGGCAGCCATTGCCCAAGACCATGAAAGCGGTGAAGTGCTCATGCTGGCTTGGATGGACGAGCAAGCATGGCAAAAAACCTTGGAAACGGGCGATGCCCACTATTATAGCCGTAGCCGCAAAGAGTTGTGGCATAAGGGTGGAACTTCCGGTCATGTGCAAAAAGTGCATGCCATTCGCCTTGACTGTGATAGCGATGCTGTTATCTTGCGCGTAGAACAAATTGGCGGAGCGGCCTGTCATAAGGGCTACCGTTCTTGCTTTTATCGCGAATACAAGGACAAGACTGTAACTCAATGCAGTCCCTATATATTTAATCCTGAGGAGATTTATTCATGAGTCAGCCCATCTTGAAACTCGGCATACCAAAAGGTTCCCTTGAAGACGCCACCATTAACCTTTTTGAGCGCGCAGGATGGAAAATTCGTAAGCATCATCGCAACTATTTTCCGGAAATAAATGATCCTGAAATCAACGCTTCCCTTTGCCGCGTACAAGAAATTGGCAATTATGTGGTGGACGGCATTTTGGATGCCGGCCTTGCCGGTTTGGATTGGCTCATAGAAACAGGTGCCTATGACCAATTGGTAAAAGTATCTGATTTGGTGTACTCTAAAACGTCCAATCGCCCTGCGCGTTGGGTGCTTGCTGTGGCCGGTGATTCTCCTTATTATAAGGCAGAAGACTTGGCCGGAAAGCGCATCGCCACCGAATTGGAAGGCATCACCAAAAAATATTTTGAAGAAAAAAATGTGGATGTTTCCGTATTTTATTCTTGGGGTGCCACCGAAGCCAAAGTGGTGGAAGGCCTTGCCGACGGCATTGTGGAAGTGACCGAAACGGGCACCACCATTCGCGCCCACGGTTTACGCATCATTGATGAAGTAAAAAGCTCCAATACGGTTTTTGTATGCTCCAAAGCCGCTTGGGAAGATCCAGAAAAACGCCGCAAAATTGAACAAATTGACCTCTTATTGCAAGGCGCGCTGCATGCAGAAAGCCTCGTGGCCATTAAGCTCAACGCCCCTGCCAATAATTTAGACGCCATTTTGGACATTTTGCCAGCCTTGAATTCTCCCACCGTGTCGCCCTTGCGCAACACGGAGTGGTTATCGGTGGAAACAGTGGTGGGCACCGGACTTGTGCGTGATCTTATTCCTAAATTACGCAAAGCCGGCGCCGAAGGTATTATTGAATACGCTTTAAATAAGGTAATTTAGGTATTGTATGTCAGAAAAGGATGCTTCTCAAAATTTTTTGGATTCTTTACCAGAACTGCAAGAGGGCCAGCGCTTTAGTTTTGCTTGTAATGAAAAGGTGCCTTGCTTCAACCGCTGTTGTGCAGAGCTCACCTTGCCCTTAACACCTTACGATGTTTTACGTTTGTGTCGTCATTTTGGCATTGAAAGCGAAAAGCTTTTGAAAGAGCATACGCAAATGCGTACCTTTCCTGACACGGGTTTTCCCTTACCCTTATTAAAAATGCTTGCCGGCCCCTCAGAACCTTGTCCCTTTGTGACGCCGGCAGGCTGTTCCATCTATGAAGATAGACCCGGCGCATGCCGTACCTATCCTCTGGGCCGCGGCACCAAGGTGGGCGAAAATGGCAAAGTGGTGGAGCGTTTCTTTGTGGTGCAGGAAGAGCATTGCAAGGGCTTTGACAATGGCCCCGCTTGGACTGCCCATGAATGGCTCAAAGATCAAGGTCTTGAGCCTTACAACGAGTCCAATGACCGCTACATGCAGCTCATGGCCAAGGTTAAAGCCTCCGGCGCGCCGGTTTCCAATAAAATGGCCACCATGGTTATTTTATGTCTCTATCAATTGGATCGCTTCCGCGTCTTCTTGGCGGATATGAAAATATTTGAAAAAGTGGAAATCGACACAACCCGATGTACGCGCATCATGGCTGAAGATGAAGCTTGTTTGGACTTTGCCTATGAATGGCTAGAATTGGTTATATTCGGATCATGCCCCACCTTGAAGCGCAAGGCTTAAGCCTCTCACACCCCAAGATTTGGAAAGCAGAAGAGCTGGTACACAAACTGGCTCTGGAGCTTTCGGAAAATCGCAAGGAAAACGGACAGCAGGATAAGGCCCATGTGGTCTTCACCAATGGCTGTTATGATGTGTTGCATCCAGGGCACGTAGCCTTGTTAGAAGATGCCAAAAAGCTGGGTGAAGTGCTAGTGCTGGCCTTAAACTCCGATGCTTCCGTGCGACGTTTGGGTAAAGGTAAGGACAGGCCCATCAATTCTTTAAGCGTACGTGCCTTCATGGCGGCGCATTTACAAAGCGTGGACTATGTGACCAGCTTTGACGAAGATACGCCGCTGGAAATCATCCAATTGCTCAAACCCAATATATTGGTCAAGGGCGGCGATTGGAGCGTGGAAAATATTGTGGGCGCGGACTTTGTGCAAAGCAATGGCGGACTGGTGTATTCCTTACCCTTATTGAAAGGATATTCCACCACCGGCCTTTTGGAACGCATTCGACAAGATGCGCCGTAGCACATTAGCCTTTTATGAAAATGAAAAGCCTTGGGGATAACACCTCAAGGCTTTTTTTGTATTTTCATATTATTTAAAATCTGTAGGGGGAAAACCTTTTGTGAACAAAAGCCCGCATCTAAGTGGCCCCCAGACCCGTTTTACTCTCTATTCCCGTAAGGCTCGCAAACTCGCCAACGGGAACGCTGCGCGCCCTTTGGGTAGGCCTTTCCAAAAAACTTTAATAGCGATGGCGTATCATCTTTTAAAGTAAAGTTTTGCCGCAATTAAAATTTTAAGCAATACACTCTGAGCCTTGGAATTAACACCTCCAAGGCTTTTTTTGTATCATATACAAAGTGTCATGCATTTGTTTTTGTACTCATACCCTTGTTCCTAACTTGTGCGCTTATTTGTGCATAAACTGTATATTTTATATAATTTCAACTATATATACTTTAAGTAAACCACGTAAAAAATAAGAATGTTCTCTTTTTACATTTTATTTGAACTTATGTATATAACATGTGCATAACTATGTTAACTTTATAAAATAATTTACTAAAAAATATTGTTCCTACTGTGCATAACTTTTTTTAAGGTAAAAAAAAGGGAGACAAAGACGGTGAAGTCTTCATCTCCCCTTGAGAATACATTATATATGCTTAGGACTTAGGCACGTCTATGCTTTTTGGATCATAGGATTCCAGCGTTCTGGTGCCATCCATGAATTCACGCACCAGTTCTTTGCGTGTTTCATAGCCCACTTTATGCACCTTGCTCACGGCTTCGGCGCGGGGGTTAATGGCTTTGCTGGGATTAATGTAATTACCATTTTGCTTTAAACGGAAATCCAAATGCGGCCCTGTGGAAACGCCTGTGCTGCCCACATAGCCAATGACTTGACCTTGGCGTACCTTGGAGCCTTTTTTCAGGCCACGACCATAGCGTGACATGTGCGAATACATGGATTCAAGGCCGGAAGCGTGCTTCACGGTGATGTGCTTCCCATAGCCACCGCGCCAGCCATAATAGGTGATGGTGCCGTCACCCACGGCCATGATGGGCGTGCCCATGGGTGCGCCGTAATCTATGCCCAAATGCGGACGGTAGGTGCCATATACGGGGTGTTTACGACTATGGGTATATCCGGAAGTAACGCGGGTGAAAGAAAGGGGAGATTGCAATAAAACTTTGCGAAGGTTTTCACCCTTGGCATTGTAATGCATTTCTTTTTTATTGGCATCATAATACAAAAAGCTTTCGTATTTCTTACCGCTATTGGTGAATGTGGCCCCAAGGGTGCGCCCATAGCCTTTAAATTCACCATCTCTGTACAGCTTTTCCACCAAAATGGAGAAAGAATCACCGCTTTGCACATCGCGAATGAAGTTAATATCCCAGCGGAACATATTTGCCACGGTCATAGCCAACTGCGGGCTTTCATTGAGTTTTTGCACCGTGAGAAAAAGGCTATCGTCAATGGTGCCTTCCACAAAGAAGAGCTTTTTGTCATACACAATTTCATCCACTTTGGCGGTGTAAGAATCGCCTTCAGCGGTGACGAAGAGCTTTTCCTTGGAATTTATTTCGTATTCAAAACGCAAAACTCTATTTTTTTCAGCGTCATATTCCAAAAGATAGGGTTGACCCACGCGGAAAGATTTGGCGGAAATTTCTTTCTCAATGATATTCACCAAATTATAGGCGGCATTGGTTTCGGTATAGTCTTCGAAAATAACCAACAAACTATCACCGGCTTCAATTTTTGCTTCGATGATTTGATTGGTCACGGCAGGGGCATCGGCATCTTCCTCACCGCTGGGGGTGTGAATATCGTCTTCGCCCTTTACATCACCATCAGCCACATGGGCGGGTTCTGTTCCTTGTGCAGTCTCACCATCACTCAAGGCTTTTTGAGCTGTGAGTTCTTCTGCTTTAAGAACTTCGGCTGCTTTTTTCTCTTCTATTTGTGCTGATAGGTCTTCTAAAAGTTTCTTCTCAGGTACGGAAAGGTCTTTTTCTGCCACAACTTCTGGCTTGCTGGCTATGCTAGTTTCATCTTGCTTTTGCGCTTCAACAACGGGGGTTTGGGTGGAAGATTTGGTCAACATATCCCAAATATGGGGCCCCGTCACACCACCGACAAT
>CAYJLO010000035.1:0-28270 GCA_964370835.1 uncultured Desulfovibrionaceae bacterium | reverse complement strand
AACAAAGCAATTTGATTTGGCTTTAGAACGATATTATACGGCACAAAGGCTTGACCCTAAACACAAAAACTCTTTTTTCAATGCTGGTATTGTACTTTATTATGATTTAAGCAGGAAAGCTGAAGGTAAGAGAATGTTTGAAAAAGTCCTTACCATTGACCCCAATGCTACAGCCCCCAATGGACAATCTTTAAAAGAAATGGTGCGTGAGTTATAAGAGTAAAAATATTTAGCGTGTAAAGCGTGATGATGTAATGCATGTCGCTTTTTCCCCCCTTCAATATTTGCAATCATAACGTATAGAGGGGGATATGCTTTTCTCAATATTGACACCCTAGGCATATTTTGAAAAACTGCCCCTGTGCTTATTCAGAGCACTATGCAGGAGGCCTCATGACCTATACCCACACACAAAGCGCAGAGCGAGACATTGCCCTTATTGATGAGCTGTTAGCTCACGAGGGGGAATGCCCGTGGCTGGAATTTAAGGAAAACAATGCCAATAAAGAAATGATTGGTAAGCTGTGTTCTGCTTTGTCCAATGCGGCGCGTATTCATAACAAGGATATGGCCTACGTGTTGTGGGGTGTGGAGGACGAGAGCAAGCGCATTGTGGGAACGAGCTATACTCCAGAGTCAGAGAAAGTGGGTAATCAAGTGTTCACTTTTTGGCTGAGCCAACATCTTAATCATTGTGATGCGTTCAACTTCAAAACGGTACAACATCCGCAGGGTAAGCTTGTGCTTTTGGAAATTCCTGCTGCCACCACGGCGCCGGCAGAATTTGATAATATAGCGTATGTACGCATAGGTAGTGCCACGCCTAGGCTTTCTGCCCATCCTCAGCTTTTTCAAAAACTCATTGATAATATGCGTCCGTATACATGGGAGAAAGGCATTGCCAAGAGCTTTCTTTTACCAGAAGATGTGTTTTCCCTGTTGGACTATCCCACGTATTTGCGCCTGACCAAGCACCCTTTGCCTGAAAATAGAAATTCTCTGTTGGAAGTTTTTGAGGCGGAACGCTTACTCACCAAGGATGTGGGCGGACGTTGGAACATTACTAATCTTGGGGCACTCTTGCTTGCCAACGATTTGCGCCAGTTTGACCCATCCCTTGCTCGTAAAGGCATTCGCTTTGTGGCCTATGAGGGTAACAACAAAGCTTCCACGGTAGTGCACAGGTATGACGAAATGAAGGGCTATGCCAGCGGTTTTGAAGCTGTGCTGGCCTATATAAAGCACCTCATTCCGCAAAATGAATATATCGGGCAAGCTTTACGCGAGGCACGTCCTCTGTTCCCAGAGCTTGCCGTGCGTGAAATTATCGTCAATGCCCTTATCCACCAAGATTTCACCATCCGTGGTACAGGGCCGCTCATTGAGCTTTTCAAAACACGCCTTGAAGTGACCAATCCCGGCGCACCGCTCATTCAAGTAGACAGAATGATAGACTTGCCACCGCGCTCACGAAATGAGGTGTTAGCCTCTATTATGCGCCGCATGGGCTTTTGTGAAGAACAGGGCAGCGGTCTTGATAAAGTTGTTGAGCTTATAGAGTCATTACAATTACCTGCTCCTCTTTTTGAAGATGCTGAAGAGCATACAAGGGTGGTGCTTTTTGCGCCTATGCAGCTTACTAAAATGAACAAAGACGACCGTATTCGGGCGTGCTACCTTCATGCGTGTTTACAATTTCTTGAAAGAAAGCACCTAACCAATGCCTCTTTGCGTCAACGCTTTGGTATCGAAGAGAAAAATAAGGCCATTATCTCACGATATATCCGTGAAGCCATAGATGCAGGGATGATTTCACCCGTAAAAGCTGATGCCGCACGTAATATGATGAAGTATAACCCTTACTGGGCTATGTAGAAGACCGAAAAGTCATTGATGGGTAATTGATAGAAATTTTGTCTGAATAATTTTTTTTTACTAATAGTTCATAAAATTAGATGGATACAAATTTGAAAAGTCATTGATGGGTAATTGATAACTCGCCTACTTAGGCATAAAGTGAAAGTGATATATATGGAAAAAACGATTTGCTATTGCTTTGGCTATACTGAGTCTCAGATTGAAAATGATGTGCGTTTACATGGCTATTCGACCATTTTAGAAAAGCTTGTGAAAGAGAAAACGTTAGGTCTCTGCCTTTGTGCTATAAAAAACCCGAAGGGGCATTGATGTATTGGTGAAGTTCGCCAGTTGGTGAACATAGTGTTAAAAAAATATAGATAGGGTAGAAAAAATTTCCCTCCGTGCGATAAATGGTGCGATAAGGCTTCTTTATTCCAACGTAAAGCCTTGAAATAACACATTGCAAAATCAACCTCCGGAGTCAAAGGCCGTGTGTTCGATTCACGCCGGGCGCGCCATTAAAGTTCTTTTTTTCCTTCGTGTATATCCGCTTGCGCGATGTTTTTTTACGTCTAACTATTTATTAATATTGTTATTTTTTGGCTATGCAGTCGCTGGTCAGCAAATTGTAAAAAGCTCTTGTATTCATGCATTCTGCTGGATACGAGGGCTTTTTTTGTTTGGAGAAAAGGTCTTTAGTGTTATCTATTTTCTGTTTCGAGTATTGTCAGTATTTCTAAAAAAATATAGCTTGAGTTGTAAGTAATTGTTAAAAGTTTTATAAAATTTTAGTTATTGCCATGATCAGGGTAGGAGATAGCATGGAATATGCCGCCATAGGACTTTTTTCTTTTACATTACTCATCACCATTTTGTTGAAGATGCCGCTTTTGTTGGCTTTGGTGTTGGGATATTTATTTTTCTTTAGTTATGGTTTGTATAGAGGCTGTGGTGCCAAGGCCTTGCTTGTAAATTCATTGGAGCAGTGCAAACAGCTGGGAAATTTGTTGACCTTATTCGCTCTTATTGGTGTGTTAACGGCCACATGGCGCGCTTCGGGGACCATTGCTTTTTTGGTGGTGAATAGTACCTACATGCTTGTTCCCTCGCTCTTTATTTTGAGTACCTTTTTGCTTTGTACCTTTATTTCCATGCTTACGGGCACGTCCTTTGGAACTTCGGCCACCATGGGCGTCATTTGTATGACCATGGGCAATGTGTTGGGCATAGATGCGGCATATCTTGGCGGAGCCATTTTATCGGGTTCGTATTTTGGTGATAGAATGTCCCCCATGTCTTCTTCAGCGCATTTGGTGGCTAAAATCACTGGGACAGATATTTTTATGAATATAAAAAACATGCTGAGCTCTTGCGTGTGGCCTTTTGTGCTAAGCTGTGCGGTGTATGTTTATTTGGGGCAGGAAAATATGGGTACTGAGATACCTGCACAAACATTGCAATTATTTCAGGAAAATTTCAATTTAGCGTGGCCCACTGTGCTTCCGGCCTTACTCATGATTATTTTAGCGTGCTGTAAAGTTCATGCTCGAATTATCATGAGTCTGAGTATAGTGGTGGCCAGTATACTGTGTATTTCCTGGCAGAAAATTTCTTGGATGCAATTACTGACTTTATATTGGGGAGGATTTGTGACCCCTGAGCCTGCTCTGCAGAGCATCTTGGGCGGAGGAGGGCTGTTGTCCATGTTTACCGTGGCTTGTATCGTGACCATTTCTTCGGCCTATGTGGGGCTTTTTCAAGAGTCGCGTTTTTTTGAAAGAATGCATAGACAGATATCCGGCCTTGCTCAAAAGACAGGCGCTTTTGGCAGTACGGTGGTGGTGGCTTTTTTTGCTTGCATGTTAACGTGCAATCAAACTTTATCTATTTTCCTCACCAAATCTTTATGCGAAAAACAGTATGAAAAACGCGAAAGTTTGGCCTTAGCCGTGGAGAATAGTGCCGTACTCATGGCAGGTGTCATACCTTGGAATATTGCGTGCTCTGTGGTTCTAGCCAATGTGCATGCACCCTTGAGCAGTATATTTTATGCGTGTTTTATTTATATGGTGCCACTGGCGTCTGTGTGGTTTTTTAAGAGAAAGGCTTTTGTATAGGAAAGAGGTAAAAACACCATTTGGATTAGATGCAGATCCAAATATAGGAAGGAAGGGCGGTGCTTTTACCTCTTTGAGTTTGTTCTTAGAACTTCATTTCAAAGCCTACACGTACTTCAAAAGGATTGAGGGACGTGATGTTGTCGGCATTGTTCTTGCTTTGCAAGAAGTTGTATAAAGCTAAGGTTACTCTGTATTCATCTTCTTCGCCCCAAGTTTTGGCAGCGGAGAAGTTTACATTGTAGTAATCATAAATTTGAGTGCTGCTAGCTTTGTAGTTTTCGTTATAGGTTGCCCAAAGGTCTGCAGAAAGACCCCACTCTGGGTAGTTGAAATACACACCACCGTTAATAACGTCTGTGGCAGTGTAGGTTACGCGAGTGTTGTCAGAGATGTTATGCGCATCACTATACACATAAGAACCCTTTAAAGTAACATAGTCGTGGATTTGGTAAGCCAATTCCAATTCTACGCCTTGCATTCTTGCCTTACCAATGTTGGTACGTACAAAAGATCTACCTGTGGTGGTAAGAGGCTCATAGGTTGCGTAGTCAAATGTTTCTTCGCTGGAGATTTTGTCTTCCACATAGCTGTAGTAGTAGCTTGCACCGCCAGATACGGGGCCGTATTTGCCTTCGTAACGCAATTCAAAGTTTTTGCTCTTTTCAGGCTTTAAGTCTGGGCTACCATAGTTGGTGCCATTACCTGTGGTTTCAGTACCGAACATTTCGATGAGTGTTGGTGCCCTGAAGCCCATGCCCCAGTTGGCTTTAATGCGATGGTCTTCGACGAATTCCCAGGTTACACCGATGTTAGGCGTGAAAGCACCGCCAAACTCGGCATCGTAATGGTCATAACGGCCTTGTAAAAGAATGAAGACGCTGTCATCAAAGAGAGCAGTTTCATTGGAGAAGAATAAGGACCAATAATCCAAAGTGTCGCCTTGTGTAGCTGTTCTTTGGTTAGTAGTAGAATGCGAATATTCGCCGCCAAAGGTGAAAGTATTCCAATCGGTCATGGACCAGGAATTATAGGCGTTTAAGGTTAAGTTTGTGAAGATGTCTGTGTAGTAGCGGCTTCCGCTTGAGAATTTATCTACTTGAGCTTCACTGTAGGTGCCGGAAATGTTGAAGCTGTGATCTTCTATGGTACCATTGTACACAAGGGCGCCACTGTAGCTACGCTTGCTGTTATAGGAGGTAGAAACAGTGGAAGTTTCAGTGGACTTACCATCTGTGGTAGTATCAATGGTGCCGTAGTTACCTACGAAACGTAGCTCATGGTCGTCGTTAAAGGCATAGCCCATATCAAGGTTGAAAGCCAGTTCCATACCATCGGCACTCTTATACCAACCGCCGGTCTTTGTGTCTGTGCCAGTAACAAACCTGTTGGTGTCTTTGATACCGGGGTAGTAGAGTTTGGCAGAAGCGTTGAAAATGGCGTCGAAACCACCCATTTTGCCTGTATCAAGCTGCCAGTAGTTTTTAAAATACTCGTTGCCCATTTCTACACCAGCAACACCGCCTTTTTCTTGGCTCTTTTTGGTGATGATGTTTACAACACCGCCGATGGCGTCGGAGCCATATAAGGCGCCGGCTTGACCGCGGATGATTTCGATGCGTTCGATGCTATTGGCATTCATATTGGTGGTATACCAGCTCTGTGCATCTTTTACGTTTTCCACGGGAGTAATTTTACGACCGTTGATGAGCAGTACAGCAGTACCAAAGCCCATGCCACGAATGTTAATGGCGCCCTTTTGGCCTTCCAAGGAAAGACCGGTGGCTGTATTTAAAACATCACGTACAGTAGAAGCACCCATACGTTGGATGTCTTCTTGGGTGAAAACCTGCATGGTTTGTGGAACATCTTCGATAAGTTGTTCCGTTCTTGTACCGGTAACAACCACGGTACCGGTTTCAGTTACTGGTGCATCTTGTGCAAATGCGTCCATGGGCAAAATCATGGCCCCAAAAACAAAGCTCATAAAAGCTGCCATACGTAAGGATTTTTTTCCTTTGGCAGAAAGGGTGCTTAGTCCTTTTCCATAGGCAACCACGTGATTGCCAAGTCCGTTAATCTTCCATTGCAACATTACTTCCTACTCCTTAAATAAAATGCGACACAATGTCTTTCATACCTTTTCCGTTGCTTATTCGGAAACTGCGTTTATAGAATGATTCTCAAGTTCCTTTTCAAGTAATTACTCACTAAAAAAGGCATCTCGTGAGATTAAACTTGATAATCATATTCACTTGATGTAGAGGTATATTGAAGGAAAGGGTAACTGTAAAGTTATAAAAAATTACCTAACTGTATACTGTTTATTAACACAATGGTCTGCCATAACAGACTATTTATTTAAGAACCTTTTTTCTAAATTTTAGGA
Organism: uncultured Desulfovibrionaceae bacterium; assembly: GCA_964370835.1. Lineage (GTDB taxonomy): Bacteria > Desulfobacterota > Desulfovibrionia > Desulfovibrionales > Desulfovibrionaceae > CAYJAD01. Next base: position 21,904 of record CAYJLO010000035.1, on the reverse strand, counting down.
AACCTCATGGCTTTACAATTAAACCTGAATCAAATGTACTTTTTTTATATGGTAGCTTTGCATAAAGGAGTGCGAAAAGCTGCTAAGTTTTTACATGTATCGCCGCCAGCTGTTAGTGCACAAATTAAGCGATTGGAAGAAAGTTTAGGGTTTCCTCTTATGAACAGGGTTCAGGGGAAATTTTCTCTTACAGGCCATGGCGAGAAGCTTTTTCCGGAGGCAGAGAAGCTGTTTCAGCAAGCACAAAAATTGGAAGAACATATTTTGCATTTGCATGGCTTGCATGAAAATAAGTTGGAGCTAGGTGGGCATTTCATGCATTTACAATGCATTATACCTAAGCTTATGCCCCATTACGCCAATATGAAAAAGGATATCCCTGTACATCTTACGGCAGATTGTCAGGAAAATCTTATACTGGGTTTAAAAAATAAAGAACTTCACGTGGCCTTGCTCGAACATCATGCCGTGGAAGAGGGTTTGCACATACAAAAATTCTTACATTGTCATGTGATTGCACTTGTGTGTGACTCCAATGGGATAGGCTTAGATGGGCCTGTACAATTACATGATTTAACAGATGTTCCCTTACTTTTACCCAAAAATGATTCAGGCTTTGCCAACCTTTTACGTGAATACTTTGCCAAGCATGACTTTATCCCTAAATATGTTGAAGAGTTTACCTTGCCCATTAACAGACGTCTTTTGCCACAAAGTAACTATGTGGCATTTTTTCCAGAGTATTTTGTGGATAATGAAATTAATGCACTGCATTTACGTAAGCTTGATATACAAGAGCCTTTCCCGCAATTGGATGTTTTTCTAGCACATGCACAATGCGTGTCCCAAATGAATACCATAGAAAGCTTTTTAGAGTCACTTCCGTCGCAAGAAGAGCTCATACAGCTTGTACAAAGTAACTTCTAATGGGCTGTGAAAAAGGGCAGTTCGTTGAAAATAAGCAAGCGGCTTCACCAGGCTTGTTTTTTTGCGTTGTTCTAGGTTTATGTAAGTTTCGCAAACTCACCTAATATAAACGCACTTTGTGTGCTCGTTGGCTAGGTCTTCAGCCATGTATGCCATATACATTCCTTGCATAAAAAACGCCGCCTTCCTTGCGTCTTACCCATGTGGGGCGAACTGCAGATACAGGATAGGCAGCTATGAAAGCGACATGAGGCTGGAAATATTTTCAACAGGCTGATAAATACTAGCAAATACTATGCAATTAACACGTTATTTTTGAGTAAGGTTTGCTCAATACAAAAGGCCCGCGATGAGTTCACGGGCCTTTTGTTATTATTTTATGGTATAAGATATGGGAACTTGGACATTAAGCGCAGCGTCAACGCCAACGCTCTTGCCAATGAGTTTCTGTCCCAATTGCTCTGTGGCTTTGCGTAACACTGTGGGGCCACCGCCCACGACTTTGGCAGAGGTTACTACACCTTTATTATTGAGCACCACATGTAGACGAATCGCGCCTTGAATACCCCTTTTCATGGCCTGACGGGGGTATTTTTTGTGTTGTTCAATGAGTCCCACCAAAATGCCTAAGGCCATTTGTTCGGCTTTCATTTTTGCTGCGGCCAGTTCTGCGCCATTGTCAACCTCGCCCACTGGTGCCACTTTAGGTTGAACCTTGGGTTTCACCTTAGGTTTAGGCCTAGGTTTTGGTGGTGGCGGCGGCGGAGGCGGTGGTGGTGGTGGCTCCGGTTTCGGTTTAGGTTTTATTTCCGGTGGCGGTGGTGGCGGCTCATAAATTACATGCTCCGATTCCTCCGCCAAGATTTTTTCCATCTTTTTGGGCTTAATAAATATCTCTTGCTCAATTTCGATGGGTATCATTAAGGGCATAGCCGCTGGTTTGCTCAAAAGTTTTTCAGCAAACTTAAGACTTGCCAGCATAAGAATTACTAAAATGCCACCAATGATTCCCACAGAGAGCCAGCGGCTTTGACGCATGGGCTTTTGCGAGCGCCATGCACCATCTCCGCCATCATTTTTCCGTGCTGATAACAAAGCGGCCCTCTCTTTCTACTTTGGCCATGTTAACCACATCCACAAAGGCCTCAAAGGGCGCTGCCTTATCCACATAGATATTAAGCACAGCGGAGCTGTCTCTGCGCAGTTCTGCCACTAGCTGTTCTAACTCAATACGTTTGTCTTTATAGAATAAAGAACCGTGCTGTGTGATGGAAACCAAAATTTCTTTGGATTTTTCTTCCGGCGTGTCCGCTTGTTCGGCCTTGGGAAGAATAATTTCCATGACAGGCTTACTGAAGGTGGTGGTCATGATAAAGAATATAAGCAGCATGAACACCACGTCGATGAGCGGCGTTAAGTCCACCGCCAAGTCATCATCATTGTCGTCATCATAAGGATCCATGCTTATGCTCCTTTATCGGCGGGTTGACGCTTTTTCCATACGCCTACAGCTCTATAACTGTACTCAATGGCTTCCACACGGAAACCTTTAAAGCGTAATAAGAGGAAGTAGTAAATCATGAGCATGGGAATGGCTATGGAAAGACCCATGATGGTGGTGAGCAATGCTTCCCAAATGCCGGCGGCAAGCACGGCAGCATCGGGACTGGAGTCGGTGGCGATGGCTTGGAAAACACCCACCATGCCCATAACGGTACCTAAAAGGCCCAGGAGTGGAGACACCACTGTGATAAGGCGAATCCAGTATAAAGAGCGATTCACTGATTCAAAGTTTTTATGGAAAAGGTAGTTTACTTCGGCGCGCATGTCATCGGAGTGGCCTTGGTGTGTTTGCACCACATCCCACACGATGCTGAGCAAGGGGTTGTCTTGAATGTGCTGAGCTTGCTCTGTCCCCACCTTGGCATGACGCAAAACATCACGATAGTTTTTACGAAATTCGCGGCGTACCAAACGAATGTAAATGATATTTCTAAGCCCCAAATACAGGCCGTAAATGGCAAAGCCAATGAGAGCCAGACCAGCTATACCCACACTGGTATAAATGACATCAAAGAGTTCTATCCATCTGTCCACGTTCAAAATTTCCATGAAATGTTCTACCTTTTTATAAATATACTTTTGCTATGTTCTGAAGAGAGGGGGCCTTTTGCGCTCGTCTTTAGCCGTTGCGTCCGTCACGTTCGCCGCGTTCACCGCGTTCACGCTGATGCTCGCCGCGATTCTCACCACGCTCACCGCGTCCAGCACCTTCTGGACGGCCTCCGGAGCGTTCTTGTTCTGTGTTGCCGTCTTTATTGTTTTCTTTGACGCTTTTCTTGGGTAAGGAGGCAAAGTTGGTAATCATGGTTTCCATGGCAGTAAGGCCGCCGCTATTAAGGTACCACGTGCTTTCTGGGTTTAAGAAAATGAGCTTACCTTCTTTAAAGGCCGTCGTTTGCATAAGCTTTTCTTGGGTGGGGAGAACGTCTTTGGCTTTAGCTGCTTCGCTGTTTACGGCAGTGTTTTTGTCTAGCACAAAGATAAATTCGGGGTTTTTTTCGAGGATGTAATCATAAGAAGTTACCTCAGTATTGGCACGGTCAAAATCTTCAGCGGTGTTATCAAAACCAAGATCGCTCATGAGCACTTTGGCGCTGGGCTTTCCTTCAGCGGGCTTGCCGCCCAAAATGTGTAAATTTTCGTCCACAAAAATGGCTTGAATGGCGCTTCTGCCATCATTTTTTTGGCGAATTCTTTCCATTTTTTGTTCGATGTTTTCCAAATACTTTTGAATGTCTTTCTCTTTACCAAGGATGGTACCATGCTTAATGGCAATGCTTTTTACACCTTTAAAAAAGCCGTCTTTGGCATCCACAGACACCATCATGGTGGGGGCGATTTTTGTGAAATCATCGTAAAGTTTAGCTGTGCGCCCGCTGGAAAGAATAATATGAGGCTTAAGCTCAGCTAGGGCTAGCATGTTGGGCTCTTTTATGCTGCCAAGGTCCACAATGCTAGGATCTTCATCATACTTTTTTAAGTGCTTGGGTGTGCTTTCGCCTTTAATCATGCCCACAATGCGATCGCCCATGCCAAGTCTATCCAATATATCTATGGAATCGTAGTTGAGACAAACAATCTTTTTGGGATTTAAAGGGAGCTCAGCCATGATGGTTTCACCGTTGCCATTGGTCACTTCTACAGTGATGGTTTGGTACATGCTTGCAGCCACAAGCCCAACACCAGCAAATGCCACCAATATAGTAAGCGAACTTGCTAAAATAAAAGATAAAGTTTTTGTTCTCATGGCCACCTCTTTTGGTTTAAACTCTCATGCTTTGTGTGATGGAAAGAGAGCTTAACCTCTCTTAAATGATATAGTGATGAAGTTGATAATAACTTTCATTTGAAAGATGGAATATATAAAACAAGGCAAGAGGTAAAGATAAAAAATATTACTACCGTGTTAATCTGGAGTTTACGATATTTGAGTGGAAACATTTTGTGCATTTGGAATTTTGCATTCGGTCATGGCAAAATGTATCCTTGTTCTAATTTTCCCAAAAAAGACACAGAGTTCTCATTGTATACACAAACGGTTGACTTTAAATTTTGACAAGCGCAGTATCCCACTTTGGCTGAAAATTACGCTTTATTAACACTTAGCCTGAGGCCATGGAGTCTGCGATGAAACCTTTTCCCCACTTAGGATTGTCAGTCGGCGCTTTGCGCTCCACATTTTTACCCTTTTTGCCCGAATTGCAAAAAATGAACTTCGCAACCCTTAGGGCAGACATGATGGCAGGGCTTTCCATTGCCCCTGTGGCCATTCCGCAGGTGATGGCCTACGCGGTCATTGCCGGCATAGATCCCAAATTTGGTCTTTTTGCTGCCACGTTCACCGTAATCACTGCGGCTTTGTGGGGTTCTTCGCGTTTTTTGGCAGCAGGGCCCACCAATGCTATTGCCATGATGCTTTTTTTTACCATTGCCAATGCCACCGTGGACGGGGTGAAGCTTTCTAACTTATCGCCCACGGACCTCATGCCCTATGTGTTTGGCATTACCATCATGTCGGGTGTCATTCAGTTTATTATGGGTATTATTCGGCTGGGAGATTTAGCAAATTTTATTTCACACTCGGTCATGGTGGGATTTTCTGCGGGGGCGGCCATATTGATTGGATTTGGGCAAGTGCCTAATTTTTTGGGAATAAATATCGGGCAGCGCAGTTATATTTATCAAGATATGATCAATATCTATCATGCCATAGATCAGACAAACTTTTGGACGGTGGGGTTGGGGCTTTTGTCCATTGTCTTGGTTTTTGCGTGTAAGCGTATTTCTTATCGCTTACCGGCTTATTTGGTTTCCATTATAGTTGTGAGCCTTGTGGCCCATGTGCTGGACTTAAAAAGCCAGGGAGTGGCCTTTGTGGGGGAAATTCCGGCCATCTTTCCGCCTCTTTCTTTTCCGCCGGAATTTAATTTAAATATTATTCGCGATCTTTTTTATCCTGCGCTGGCCATTGCCATTTTGGGATCGGTGGAATCTTTAGCCATTGGGAAAAATCTCACTTCACTGCGTCGTGAGCCCTTTGATGGCAACCAAGAGCTCATTGGACAAGGTCTTGGCAATATCACGGCAGGCTTTACGTCTGGCATGCCCAGCTGTGCTTCTTTTACACGCAGTGTGCTCAACTTTACTGCCGGCGGAAAAACACGCTTTGCCACTGTATTTTCAGGCTTATTTACTCTACCTGTCATTTTATTTTGTGCCCCCTTGGCGGAAAAAATTCCCATGGCGGCCTTGGCAGGTATGCTGTTCATTATTGCCTGGGGCATGATAGACAAAAATAATATTCGCCTCTGTTATGTGGCCACGGGTACAGATAGAATTGTTTTTATAACCACATTGTTAGCTACGTTGGTGCTTGACCTTGAAAAGGCCATTTTCATTGGGGTCATGCTTTCCCTTGTGTTGCTCATTTATAAAGAAGCGCAGCCACGCATAAAGTATATCATCGCAAAAGATTTACCCTCCAGTAAGTACTTGTGGAGTCTTGATTGCAAGTACATTAAAAACTACTTTGTGGAAGGAACGCTTTTCTTCGGTGCGGTGAATTCTTTGGAAAGACAATTGAGAGAAGATGAAACACAAGATACTAAGGTTATTACCCTTAATCTTGCGCGAGTGTTTTGGATTGATGCTTCCGGTGCCCACGCTTTGGGGCATTTTGCCGAACGCTGCCATGCCACAGGTATTCCGCTCATTATCATTACCAATGATGATGGCATTTGCGATATTTTACAGCGTACGGGGGTTCTTAAGCATATTGGTGAAGGTTTTCTTTTGCCCAATATTGTGGAAGGTCTTAGCTATGCCAGAGAGCTGTTGCAGAATATGGGGTATTCTGTGGAAGACAAATAAAGTTAAAATTTTTAGATAGATTAATAAATGCCTGAGAGTAAGTGAGCTCTCAGGCATTTTTTTGTGCTTGGCATATTGCGCCATTCTTAACAAATAAATTTTTTTCTAAAAAAATATGATTATTTTGTTAATGAAAAATGAACAATGATAGGGAATGTTCTTATTTGAAATTGTTTCCATTAAGAGTAGGTTTATTATAATGAGAAAAATAACCTAGTAATGCGCTGTTTTTTTGTTCAATTAAAGAGTTTTTCCACCATATATACAAAAGAGAGTGCTTGCTGTAATTAGTATTCTATGAAGTTTATATTATCAATATAATAAATTTTAGTATTTGATTTATACAGTTTGATAATGTGAAATTAAGAATTATATAAGAAAAGACAATAAAATATGATTAAAATAACAAAAATTATCCATTTGTATTAAAATTTTCATCTGCGTATACAAAAAACATGGCCTCCGGGCATAATCTTTTAGCAAAGGATACATGTATGAATCTGGTAAGAAGCGCAAGAGAAATGATCACTGACCGTCACATCCAACTTATTAATGGTGTCTTTTTTGTGGCACTCTTTGCGGGGGCAGCTTACCAGTTCTCGCAATGGCACTATATCGCCATGCTGGGCATCAGCCCCCTTATAGTAGGCATTGTATTGGGTATGGCTTATGGCAATACCTTACGTTTGCACCTGCCGGTCTATTGGATTTTGGGTATTGTCTTTTCCTCTAAAGGTCTTTTGCGCATCGCCATTGTATTGTACGGATTCCGTTTGACCTATCAAGATGTGTTCGTGGTGGGTATGGATGGTTTACTCATAGCGGCCATTATGCTGAGCACCACCTTTGTGGGCGGCTCTTGGCTGGGCATTAAGGCCTTTGGTCTTCCCAAAGAATTGGCCATTCTCACCGCCGCCGGTAGTTCCGTTTGTGGTGCCGCCGCAGTACTTGCCACAGAGCCTGTGGTCAATGCTAAATCTCACGAAAGTAGTGTGGCTGTGGGCACCGTGGTGCTCTTTGGCACGCTGGCCATGTTTGTTTATCCCAGCTTGTACTCCAGCGGTTTCCTCGGCATGAGCGCCGCAGAATACGGTATGTTTGCCGGTGGCACCTTGCATGAAGTGGCCCATGCCGTGGCCGCAGGTCAAGCCGTAAGCCCCGAAGCCGCCAATACCTCCATCATTGTAAAAATGATGCGCGTCATGATGATTGCCCCTCTCTTAATCTGTCTTGGTTGGTGGCTCTCCCGTAGTAAGAGCGCCGATAACAACGCTTCATCCGGTTCTTACGATATGCGCTCCTTCCCTTGGTTTGCTGTGCTATTCCTCATGTGCATCGGTGTAAACTCTTTGGGCATTATCCCCAAGGACGTTGTGCAAGATATTAATGACTTAGACACCTTTATGCTCACCATGGCCATGTGCGCTTTGGGCATGGAAACCTCCTTTGCCAAGGTACGCGCTGTGGGACCAAAGCCCTTTATCCTTGCAGGTATTCTTTCCCTTTGGCTCCTCTTTGGTGGCTACGCCATATGTAAATGGGTTTTTGCATTGCAATTTTAATACGCAGTGTTCATGGATAAGGTAGAGTTTATACGGCAAATGCCAAATAATAGTATAACAAAACAAGGAGTTCGGTATGGAAACAAATTTTCTCTTCATGGGTACTTTGGCAACACTTTCAGTGGTGTTCATAGCCACGGTGGCTTTCTTCTTCCTCGAAAAGAAGGATAATTAGCCTGGCCAAGATGTACATGGCATATAAAGGAAAATTGCCGAAAACGTGAACTTTATAAACGCGTTTTCGGCAATTTTTTTATGCTTTGATTAATTCCACAAGGGTAATTTCCGGTGGCGCGCCAATGCGCAATGGCGGCCCCCAATAGCCCACGCCGCGGTTCACATATAATTTTGTATTTTCCACCGTGTAAAGTCCGTGAATATAGGGTTGCACCCAATCGGTCACATAGGTCCACGGCACAAATTGCCCGCCGTGAGTATGTCCGCAAAGTTGTAAATGATAGCCCACTTTACTGGCTTCATAAATACTTTGTGGCTGATGGGCCAGCAATATCTTGATATCGCCTTCTTGGCTTCCTCTTTGGGCTAAAATGGGGTTTGAGTATCGCGCTTGTTGAATGTCTGGAACGCCACAAATGAGCAATCTTTTGTCATTTCTTTGTACCACGCTATGGGCATTATCTAAATTACGGATGCCAAGGCGTCGTATTTCCGTGAGCCAACCACGGATATCGGTATAGTATTCGTGGTTACCACTCACAAAAAAAGTGCCATCGGGGGCGCTCAAGGCGCTTAAAGGTTGCATTTCTTCCTGTACTTGTTCGGCAAAGCTATCCGAAAGGTCACCGGTGATGGCGATGGCATCAGGATGCAAAGCATTAATTTTGGCTACGATATTTTCCAATCTGGTGGGCGGTACAGGTTTATTAATATGTAAATCTGTTATTTGTGCAATTTTATAGCCTTGAAATTCCTCAGGTAGATTGGCAATGGGCACGCGGATATGTTTCACTTCCGGTACAAAAAGAGCCTCACTGGCGCCATAAGCCACAAGTCCGCCACTGGCAGCCACGATGCCCGCGCTCACGGAATTTTGTAAAAACACACGGCGGCTATTATTTACCTGTGCAGCCTCTTGCGACTCTATTTTACGGAAGAGTTTTTTATGCAACCATCTGCATAATAAGTACATATCGTATGCAAAAACCACCGTGGCCACCACGGAAAGAGTGCCTATGAGCACATAGCTTGTGAAAAGCATTATATCCATCCACGGTGCAAGCTCCTGTCCGGCGCGGGCCGTGGTGCGTGTGATATGGCGTGCCACCACATTGATTAAAGGAACATAACAAAGAAAGTAGGCTAAAAACTTCTTCCAGCCGCGTAAAGATGTGCGCGGAATAAGGCGTAAACCAACGTATGAACCGCCCAAAAGTAAAAGTACGGTGAAGATGAGAGCAAAATGCATGGGAACCCTTTATTGTAAGATGATATATGGGAATGGTGTGTTGTTTGGCAGTTGTAAGGCCAGTAGCATTTTTGACACATAGCCTTTTTTTAAAAATGGGTCAATGAAGGAATTTCTGTGTATTATGGAGGATTTTTTTGCAGGGGGAGGAGACGACATGGTTTTTAAGACTAGGGTAGAAAGTGTAGCATTTAAAGAACATTAAAAAATATTTTGTTAACTTCATTGCGGTGAATTATCTTTTAGCGATGGTACTTTGCCGCAATAAAAAGTTTTTGGAAAAAGGAGGGGGTGTGGGGGAGGACCTGCTCAAATAAGGGCTTTTTCCAAAAAGGTTTTTCCCTCCCCCACAAAAAAACAAACCAAAAAACAAAAATACCCTAAAACACAGCCTCGATGATACCGCCGGCGAGAATACTACCCTGAGCATCATAGATGGCGGCGATTTGCCCCGGTGCGGTGGGGCTTTGCGGGCTGGGAAAGTCAATGTGCAGAGTATCGTTTTCCACGCGCACCGTTGCAACGGTCTCCTGCTGACGATAGCGCAAACGCACGAGCACTTCTTGCGGCCAGTGTTCCGGTGGCACGAGGAAGTTTGTATGAACTACGGTGCAACTGTGCAAGGTGGCTTGCTCTTTGTTGCCAAGGATGAGGGCATTGCGCTTGCTGTCCTTGGCGCACACATAGAGGGGCTCCTTCCAGGCTATGCCAAGCCCGCGTCTTTGCCCTTCGGTATATTGCCAAAGCCCTTGGTGGGGGGAGCCGAATTTTTTGGGGAGCAGGGTGAGCTGTCCATCTTCTTGCACGTAGACTTTGCCGGGTCCGCCAAGCTTTATGCCGCGCTCCTTACTGGCAAGGAGTAGAAAATCACGGTAGGCATCGGCCGGCACAAAGCAAATTTCTTGGCTTTCTTGCGCCACGGGTATGGCTATATTTTTTTCTTGTAGATGGCGCACATTGTCTGCTTTCAAGGTGCTGGCCAAAGGAAAGAGCACCATGGCAAAACGCTCCTTGGGGACAAGGGCGAGGAAATAGCTTTGATCTTTGCGTATATCTTGCCCTTTGCGTAAGGGGCTTTGCGTGAGGGAGGCTTGCGGGTCTAGACTGGCATAATGCCCTGTGGCGAATATTTCTGCGCCAAGACTCAAGGCTCTATCCATGAGCAGACCAAACTTCACATATTTATTGCACAGGGCGCAGGGATTTGGCGTGATGCCACTGGCGTAGGCTTGTACAAAAGGGGTGATGACTTTAGTATCAAAATCTTGCCTAAAGTCTTCGATGCATAAGGGAATATGACGCTCTTCGCAGAGTTTTTGCAGGCCCTGTATGGCTTCCGCATGGGGCTGAGGTAAGAAAAGCCCGTGCAAGGCAAAAACATCATGCCCTTGATCCTGTAAAGTCACAAGGGCATAAAGAGAATCGGCGCCGCCACTGACGGCCACGGCAATGCGTGCCATATTAGAGAATTTGGTTGAGGAATTGTTTTAAACGCGGCGCACGGGGGGATTCAAAGATTTGATCCGGTGTGCCTGTTTCCACAATTTGCCCATGATCCATGAAGATAATACGGTCGGCCACGGTGCGGGCAAAGCCCATTTCGTGGGTGACGCACACCATGGTCATGCCATCTTCGGCAAGGCCCACCATAACGTCCAACACTTCGCCCACCATTTCTGGGTCAAGGGCCGAGGTGGGTTCGTCAAAGAGCATGATGGCCGGTTGCATGGCAAGGGCTCTGGCAATGGCCACGCGTTGTTGTTGACCACCGGAGAGCAGGGCTGGGTAGATATTGGCTTTGTCGCTAATGCCCACGCGCTTGAGTAAGCCTAGGGCTTGTTCTTCGGCATCTTGCTTGGGTATTTTCTTCAGCTTAATGGGAGCCATGGTGAGGTTTTCCAGCACAGTTTTATGGGGGAAAAGGTTAAACTGCTGAAACACCATGCCTAAGTTTTGGCGAATGGCATTGATGTCATGGTCATCACTGGTGATTTCGCGATCATCCACCACGATGGAACCTTGGTCCACTTCTTCCAGACGATTGATGGAGCGCAATAGGGTGGATTTACCGGAGCCGGAAGGCCCAATAATAACCACACGTTCACCGCTTTGGATATCAAGGCTTACATCTTGGAGGGCTGGCAATTCACCAAAGTATTTCCATACATTGCGAATACTGATGATGGGCTTTTTATTTTCGTTTGTCATAATAGTTCAACCTTCCTTCCATGATGCTGACGCATTTTGACAGAAGAAGCGTAATGATAAGATAGATGAGCGCAATGACGGTGTAAGTTTCAAAGTACAAATAGCTCTTGGCGGCATAAGCGCGACCGCGCTGCATGAGGTCTGGCATGGCCATGACCGAAACCAGAGCTGTATCTTTGAGCATGGCGATACATTCATTGCCCACGGGGGGTAAAATGGTGCGCCAAGCTTGGGGCAAGATGACCTTAAACATGGTCTGGAAGTGGGTAAATCCAAGGGATCTTGCCGCTTCCATTTGTCCTTTGGGTATGGCTAAAATACCTGCGCGGAACACTTCGCCCATGTAGGCACCATAACAGAAAGAAATGGCGATAACAGCAGACATGAGACCGCTGACATTTAAAAACTTAGCTAAGGCAAAATAAATATAAAAAATTTGCACTAGGAGTGGAATACCACGGATGATTTCCACATAGGTTGAAGCCAAAAGGTTGATAAGTCTATTTTGTGAAATACGCCCAAGGCCAGTAAGTAGACCCATGGGGATGGCACAAGCAATGGATAAAGCTGTAACTTGAAACGTAACGATGAGCCCGTCTGGTAAGAAGGCTACAATATTAATATAAGGGTCGGGCCAAATGGTGCACAAAGCTATAAGCGTGGCAATGGCGCCGGTTAAGGCTATGGACCAGGCATTGATGAGACGCCATTCTTTAGGGTCTGGAATGGTCACGCCTTCGCTGGTGAGTATTTTAACGGTGCCGCGTGTTTCTTTGTCGGCAGGGGCAGTATTTTTCATACATATCTCATATAAACCCTCCGATGACAAAGCCACCGGAGGGTATGTATACTTTGGGTGAAGGAGAAACTATTCAGCGCCCATCCACTTAATTTTCAATTCTTTTTCAATGCCTTTTTCTTTAACGCGCTTGATGCCTTCGTTAAGGATTTTCACCAAGTCTTCTTGACCTTTTTTCAAGGTGAAGCCGTAGTATTCAGCTTCGGGTGTTTCGTAAACAACCTTGAACTTGTTGGCATAATCTTGGCGCTTATTGGCAAAGTATTTGGATACAGGACCGTCAGCCATAATGGCGTCGATGCGGCCATTGGCCATATCTTCAGCGGCAAGGCCAAGGTCGTCGTATTCACGAATGGTGGCGCCCACGTTGGCTTTTTGTGTTACAAAAATACCGGTGGTACCAATTTGACCGCCCACTTTTTTGCCCTTTAAGTCTGCCATGCTTTTGATGGTGGAGTTTAAAGGTACGATGAGGGCTTGGCGAACTTCACAATAAGGATCTGTGAATAAGAATTGCTTTTGACGCTCTGGGGTGATGGTTACAGAAGAAGCTACGATATCGTAGTTACCTGCTGCAACGCCGGCAAAAATGCCGTCCCAAGCCACGTTGCGGATATCAAGGTTGATACCCATTTCTTTACCGATGGCTCTGATGTAGTCGGAGGAGTAACCCACAACTTGTTTGTTATCATCAAGATATTCCATGGGAGGCCAAGTGCCGTCAGAAGCTACAGTGTAGGTTTTTCCGTCTGCCATGGCCACAGAGCTGAACAAGCCAATGGCAAGTAAAGCAGTCATAAGAATGCGCAACATACGTTTCCTTCCTTTCATAAAGTTAAATGTTAACGCTATACAGTATGCAGTAGCAAAGCTTTTCTGTCAATACTTGGAGCTTTTGGCGTAAAGACACAGCCATATGCCGTTTTTTTGGTTCAATTTCTTACCATGTGAACAGAGCTGTCACAAAGACAGGTACAGCCATGGTGAGCACCATGCCTGAAAAAACACCCATGATGGCATATTCTTCACCGGCATAACGCGCAATGACAGGCATGCAGGTGTCCATGGTGGTGGCACCGCCGGCCGCCACGGGGGCTAAGCCACCGGCATAGCGCACCAAGAGGGGGGCAAAAAGCAAGGTTAAAAGTTCACGGCTAATGTTGGCTATGAGGGCCACAGATCCCAGTTCCGCATTGCCGAATTTGGTTATCATAACAGAGGAAAGGCTATAATAGCCAAAACCTGCACCCACGCCCATGACATCACGCAAAGAAAGGGTATGTTGTAAGGCTTGCAGAGTAAACCATGCCACGGTGGCACCCAAGGCCGTGCCAAGGACGCTACCCACGGGCAGTAGAATGATTTTTAGGCCAAAGTCGCGAATGATAAGAAAGTTTCTGGTGTCAAAGCCCATGCACATGCCCGCAAGAACAAGCATGACGTAGAGGGCATAGGTGAGCAAATCATCACCAAGACTTTGGGGAATAATATCCAATGTGCCCACAAGTATACCGCACACAAAAAAGAAGAGAATGCCAAGACTGCCTTTCATTATACTTTCTCCTCTTTGGGCTTGGCGGCCTTTTTTTGTAGAAGGGAGCGGAACACAAAGCACACCACGGCAACGCTACCAAGGGCAGAGAACACGCCTATGATGACTCCTTGCAGGCCCAATTCTCCCACTTTTTTCAACAGGTCTTCATTGCTACCAAGGCTTAAGCCTATGAGAAAGAGCAGAGTATAGATAATGCCGGAAAGGGCATGATTGGTAAGACCAATGGCCGAAGGCTTTTTATGTAAGGCATAGCCCAGTGGTACGCCCACCACAATGAGTCCAACTTCCAATAACATTACCAGCCCCTCTCGTCTTCCATGCCGTGCAAATGAGGTCCATCTGGAAGAGCGTCTTCCAAGAGGGCTTGCTTCATGAACCAATCTTCACGTATGCGCCACGAAGCGGCCGCCGTATAGGCCGGAGATGAATAGCCCACAGAAAGCACCAAGGTGCGGCGAGCATGTTCTTGGAGGCGAATGAGTAAGGGGGTAAAGTCGGCATCGCCGGAAAGGATAATGAATTCTTCAAAGCGCGTGGAATGGGACAAATCGTCCATGCAGTCCATGACCAAGTGAATATCGGTGCTGGTTTTACCTTGCTGAGTAAGGGGAGGGCAATCAATGACGCGAAAGGCCGCGCGGATGAAGTTTGTTCTAAAATCGTGATAACGTTGAGGATTGATGTAGCATACGCGCTTTAAAATGCGTCTGCGCACTCCATCGCCATACAGCATACGTAAGGCGTGTGCCTCAAGCCACTTGATCCAGCGTTGCGGTGCTGTACCAAAAGCGCGAGCCGCTTCGGGATCCATTTCTAAAAAACGTGTATAAATATTGTCAAAATCAACATATAAAGCCGCAGTTACTTCATCAAAACCTGAAAAACGTCCCATACAAGTCCTTATTAAATAAAAATGTCACTAAGAAAAAGAAATTCATACAGAAAAACTTGGTTCTTGGCAAGGTTTTACCCTGCATGTGGTGCATTTGAAGGGAATATGAAGATTTTTCTTCCAAAAAGTATAAAATACTGAGATAATGCAGTGCAAATCTACTTTTATTCTTGGGGTGCTGTCTTGTAACCAGAGGAGTATAGGGTAACTTGCTCTTAAAGAGTGTTAAGCGTGCTAATCATATAGTGTTTGACAGGTCTTGACCTTATTGACTAAAGTATACGGTAGTGTCCATCATGGTTCCGTAAATTACGCAGAGGAGTCGTTTTGTCTGTATTAAATACTATACAAGGTAAGTTCAGCTTATCGTTTTTTACTGCGCAACCTGTGTCAGAGCGTTGGCGTATGATGATGCGTGCTTT
Source organism: uncultured Desulfovibrionaceae bacterium (assembly GCA_964370835.1). Lineage (GTDB taxonomy): Bacteria > Desulfobacterota > Desulfovibrionia > Desulfovibrionales > Desulfovibrionaceae > CAYJAD01. The sequence goes on along the minus strand of CAYJLO010000035.1, from coordinate 6,680 downwards.
TTTTCTGTTGTATGTGCTGACATTTTCCTTGGCCCCCTTCTTTAGAGATTTTTTCCCCGTACTTTGCTTATTGTGTCTTATCCCTTATTACGCTTTGGATTATAAAAAGAGCACCTTGTTTTTTTTTGATGGTAAGAAGTATTTTTTGTTTTTTTATGCCTTTTTGATTTTAGGCGTGCTTTTATCGCAAAATGTCTGGGCAAGCTTTTTAAAAGTATCTTTGCATTCCTTCACTTCCTTAGCTTTACCCTTTGTGGCCATGGAAAGCATTCGTAGTAGCAAAGAGTTGCGCATGATGGCCTATACTTTGGTGCTGGCCCTTTGTGGCCAAGGGATAAACGGTATTTATCAATATGTGACGGGCCATGACTTGGTGCATAATATAGCCGTCATGGGAAAGAGACTCACGGGGTCTTTTAGTGATTATCGTGTGGGTAACTATATTGCTTTGAGTCTTATTCCTGCTTTTTCCATGGCCATGTTTTTGCGCCCTCGTTTGGGTACGTGGGCAGTGCCCATGACGCTTGCTTGCCTTGCCCCGGCCTTTTTCCTCATGATTTTTTCCTACACGCGCAATGTGTACATCACCCTTGCCTGTGCGTTTTTTTTGTGGATTGTACTGCTGCGCGTATTTCCTTGGAAGTTCTTTCTCACGGCGGTGTTGGCCTTTGTGGCAAGCCTGCCTTGGTTGCATACGCGTTTTAGTTGGGAAACGCTCAGCCAAGATGGCCGCTGGGATTTATGGGGCTTAGCGTATGAAATTTTTCAGGACTTTCCATGGTTTGGAGCAGGTATAGGGCAGTATAATAGTGCTTTTAGGGCTTTAGGTTTATCGCCGTTAAAAGATGCTGTAACCATTAGCCATCCGCATAATATCTATATACAATTCTTATGCGAAAATGGTATAATTGGTTTTGTTTTAGCTATGACTTTTTTACTAGGCATGCTTTGGTGGGGCTTCAGTAAATTACGCTTTTTAGTACCTTATACGAAAGATTCCTCTTTGTTCATTCATTGGCGTATGACAGCCCTGTATTGGTGTGGCTGGGGTGCCTTTTTAGCCAGTGGGCTTGTGGGGCATAATTTTTTCCAACGCTGGTGGCTGGCCATGGTCATGGCTTATCTTGGTATCATGATAGGCGCCATGGTGCATGCTTTGCGTCAAGTGCAAGAAGAGAAAAAAGTAGCTTAACAGGCCGTTGAAAAAAGGCCATTTGCTGCGTCTGCGATAAAAAAACAAACTGTTTATGTATGTCTAATACACTGCACAGTTTGTTTTTTTGCTTCCTTGCACTGCATCTTTTTTGAACGGACTGCTGGAAAATAACTGTTTTCAATAGTTTGTTAAGATTATTTTTTGTGATGCCAGTGCAAGCGCTTTTCTGTGAAGGCAAAGCAACGCGTACAGATGAGGGAAAGCCCCAAGTACAGCACAAGTATGATGGTCCAAGCTTCAAAGGGTAAGCGCGTAATGGCCACAATTTCCATCCCCTGAAAGGCCAGCTCCGGCACAGAAATCAAAGCTGCCAAGGCAGAATCTTTGAAAATAGACACAGCTTGCCCCGCCAACGATGGTAGCATAATGGGTAAGGCCTCCGGCAAGAGCACCAAGGAAAATTGTTGTGAGCGCGAAAAACCTAAAGCCGCCGCTGCATCCCATTGTCCTTGAGGTAAGCTTTGTAAGCCTGCACGAACGATTTCCGCCACATATGCCCCTTGATAGCATCCTAGGGTGAGAGTAGCGGCTAGCATTCTATCCATATTTTCTGGCGTGGCAAAGAGTATACCTGCCACATATTGCACCTCTTCCGGAGCCCCACGCAGGGCATTTCCCAAGAAGCTAAGCGTATTTTCACTGGTGAGAAAATAGAGTAAAAATAGTAGAATAAGTGGCGGCGTGTTGCGCAAAAAAATCACAACGCCATAAAGAACCGTATGTATAATGCCCTTGGTGTGCGTGGCAAGGTAGATGCCGAGTAAAAGTCCTGTGAAGAGAGCCAGAAGGCCCGACCATATGCCTAGCTTCACAGTGGCCATGAGTCCTTTTACGAGTAACCCCATATGCCAACCTTGCTCGTCGTGCCACGCTATATATTGTAAAAGCTTATGCCATTGCCAGGAGTTTGGTAGGGCGCTTTGTTGCGGGTCTGTGACAAAGCTCCAAAAAGTCCATGCCACCATACCCATGAGGGCTAGAAGTACAATGTCTAGCCAAAGCCAGCGTTTCATATAGGTAGTTTTTTTGAGCATAAAATGAGTGTGCCAAAGTGTGCGTTCAAGAGCAAGGCTTTTTCTAAGTTCATGGAGTGAAGTTTAGATGACATCTCAAAGACTTTATGATAATTTAAAGTGATACTTCGATAAAACCTAGTGAAGTAATTAGTATTGCATAAAATACATTTTGCGGCTATAAGCTTTTCAGTTCATTGAAATGTAGTATGTGAAAAACACATAACATTAGTCATCTCGCAAGTTTACGCTAATAAACAGCTCAAGGAAGGCCGCTACCCTCCTTGTCTTTACACATGAAACTTTTTCTGAAAGGTCCTTGTCTTTTGGTGGAGGTTTCCCAAATTTATTATGAATGTACGTCTTTTTTGTAAAAAATTGTTTCTATCCTTTTTGGTAGTACTCTGCCTTGGAGGTATAGCTGGCGTGGCTGGCGTGGTGGGTCTTTTCTATTGGGCCGCACGTGACTTGCCTGCCATGGATCGTATTGCCGATTTTCGGCCTCCCCAAGCCACCGTGGTGCTTGCCAGAGATGGCTCTCCCTTGGGTAGCCTTTTTCACGAAAAGCGTTTTATGGTTCCCCTTGACCTCATGTCGCCCTACATCACCAAGGCTTTTTTGGCCGCAGAAGATGATAGCTTTTACCAACATGCAGGCGTAGACCCTGTGGCCATCATGCGCGCTGCTTTGGTGAACTTTCAGACGGGACGCAATAAGCAAGGCGGCAGCACCATAACGCAGCAAGTTATTAAGCAACTTTTGCTTACACCGGAAAAAAGCTATAAACGTAAAATCAAAGAAGCCATATTGGCGTATAGACTTGAAAAAGAGCTCACCAAAGACGAAATTTTAAGCATTTACTTAAATCAAATATTCCTTGGGCAAAAAGCCTATGGTGTGGAGGCTGCGGCTCGTACGTATTTTGGTAAGCACGCCACAGATATTACCTTGGCAGAAAGTGCTCTCTTGGCCGGCATGCCACAGGCTCCCAGCCGCTATAATCCTTTTCGCCATCCCAAATCTGCCAAGGCTCGACAATTGTACGTACTTGGGCGTTTGCGTGAGCTGAAGTGGATCACCGAAGAAGAATATACGCAAGCGGTGGATGAACCCCTTGTGTACTGGACCATGCCCGAAACGCAAATGGGCGCCGCCGGCTGGTATATGGAAGAAGTGCGCCGTCTGCTCATTGAATTTTTCAGCGAAGAAAACATGGCCATCATAGGCATTAAGAGTGATAAGTTTGGCGCAGACTATGTGTATGAAGCCGGTCTTAAGGTCACCACTGCCATGGACCCAATACATCAAGAAGCGGCGGCCAAGGGTTTGCGCAAAGCCTTAGAAGAGCTCGCTCGTCGTCAAGGATGGCGCGGCCCCATTCAAAATATTTTGCCAGAACAACATAAAAGCTTTGTGGAAAAAAGTACCTTCAGCCCTTATGACCTCATAGGCGGTAATTGGGTGCGAGGATTGGTGACGGCGGTCACAAAAAATGAAGCCGCAGTGGCCCTTGGGCGTGGATATACTGGTACTGTTAGCGTAAAAACCATGAGCTGGGCTCGCCCGGTAAATCCTTTATATATGAATGGCTTCTCCATAAAAGATGCGCAAAAAGTGCTGAAGGTGGGGGATGTTGTTTGGTTATCTCAGCCGGAGAGCGTGGCCAAAGAAGTGAAAGAAAAGGGCAAGGTTGTGCTTATGGAAGCAACCTATGACCCTGTCATTGTGAATACAGAAAACCCCATTCCCTTGGCTTTACAGCAAATGCCTGTGGCTCAAGGGGCCATAGCGTCCATTGAACCTGTGAGCGGTGACGTGGTGGCTTTAGTGGGTGGGTATGAATTTGGTAGTAGCCACTTTAACCGCGCCGTGCAAAGTGCACGTCAGCCGGGGTCTAGCTTTAAGCCCATAGTGTATTCCGCCGCCATTGATAATGGATTCAGCGCGGCCACACTATTGCCCGATGAGCCTTTTACCTATGTGGACCCTGTGACGGGTACGGCATGGTCGCCCGCCAACTATGATCACGAATTTAAAGGCCCCATTCCCTTGGCGCAGGCCCTTGCGCAATCGCGCAACGTGCCCATGGTTCGCGTGACGGAATATATGGGGGTGGATAAAGTCATCGATAGGGCTCATGCCCTAGGTTTAACGCCGGCTTTCCCTAGGTATCTCACGGTGAGCCTTGGCGTGGTGGAAGTATCTCCGCTCAATTTAACACAAGCATTCACTGCCTTTGCCAATCAAGGCTGGGCATGTCGTCCGCGCATCATTACATCCATTAAAGATGTGAATGGCGTGGAATTATATGCACAACCGCCGGAGCATTGGCAGGCCATAAGCCCAGAAAATGCTTATATTATGTCATCCATGCTTAAAAAAGTGGTGACCAGCGGTACGGCCACGCGCGCTAAAGTACTTAATAAACCCATGGCCGGAAAGACCGGAACCACCAATAATGAACACGATGCATGGTTCATTGGTTTTACGCCGCATTTGGTCACCGGTGTATACGTGGGTTATGATCAATTACAGCCCTTGGGACGCAAAGAAACCGGCGGTAAAACAGCCTTGCCGGCCTTTGTGGAATATCGTAAGAATGTGGAATATATGTATCCTGACGATGATTTTGTCATACCCCCCGGTGTGTCGGTCATTGATGGGGTGGGCTTTAAAGATAGCGAACCCTACGAAGGCACAGCTTATATTCCCATGGCTGAAGAAGAAGGTTTTGGCACCTTTGGCGAAGGTGATGGAAATTATGGCCAAGACAATGGTCTTTTGCCCGAAGGGACAGAAGGGGATTTCACTCCCGGTACCTCTGCGGAAGATATACTCAAACAACTTTATTAAGGATAGAACATGCCAGCATACGGATCTCTGGTTATTTTTGTGACCCCTAGGGGAAAAAGATACCTTAAACGCGTGGAAGAAGGCCAAGATTGGCACAGCAACGACGGCATTCTCAGCATGGAAGAAGTGTCCAAGGCTCCCTATGGCGCCCATCTGTACACCACCATTGGCACGCCTATTCGCTTGCAAGAACCGCATCTGCATGACTTGCTTAAAGGCGTGAAAAGGCAAACGCAAATCATTTACCCCAAGGATATTGCTTACATTTGTATGCGCCTTGGTGTGGGGGAAGGGCGCACTGTCATTGAAGCCGGCTCCGGCTCTGGCGCTTTAACTGTGGGTATGTCGTGGTTTTCCGGTAAAACTGGCCATGTGCATACGCATGAAGCACGCGAAGAATTTCATAAATTGGTACGTCGTAACTTGGAATGGGCAGGCGTGGGACATAATGTGACCCAGCATCACCGCGACATAGCCGATGGCTTTGCTGTGGATAACGCCGATGCTTTGTTCTTGGATGTGCGCACACCATGGGACTATTTGGACCATGTGGTAAAAGCTGTACGTCCCGGCGCGTCTTTGGCCTTTTTGTTGCCCACGGTGGATCAAGTGAGCAAACTTTTACTGGGCCTTGAACGCGGACCATTTTCTGATGTGGAAGTGTGTGAAATCTTTATTCGTCATTGGAAACCCATTGCAGATCGTTTGCGCCCCAATGATAGAATGATTGCTCACACAGGATTTTTGGTGTTTTGCCGTCAACAAGAGCGTAACGAAGATTTTGAGTCAAGAAAGCCGTTGGGCACGCGTGAGCGCAAACAAGAAGCTGCGCGTTTGGCCCGTTTAGATGCAGGTACAAGAATAGATGATGATAGGGAGTTAGAAGACTAACACATGAAAAAAGAAATTATTTTAGAGGCGGCAGCACGTCTATTTGCTAAAAATGGTTATGCGCGCACATCTACGGTGACACTAGCACAAGAAGCCGGCGTGGCCGAAGGTACAATTTTCCGTCACTTTAAAAGTAAGGAAGAGCTGTTCATTGCTCTTATCTTGCGCTTAAACGAAAAACTTCTCCAAGATGTATATCAATACTTGGAGATGCAAGACCATGAAAATGGCATTGATTATATAAATTCCACCATTAAAGCTGTGTATTTATTCATGCGCAAGAATAGCGCAGACTTTGCGCTTTTACTTCGCGATGCTCCCGGCTGTTATGGTGAAGATAGCAGTAAGGCCTTTGAACATGTGAAATCTTTGTTCACCTTAATGCAAGAACATTTCGAAAATGCCATTGTGCGCGGCCAAGAAGAAGGCAGCATTCGCCCTGAATTACATTCCGGCGACACAGCTTGTTTGTTGGCGTCCTCCTTGGTGGGACTCATGCGTACAGTGCATTTGGGCTTCTTAAAACCTTCAGAGCATATGCTTAAGCATTATCTGTTGTGTAATCGCGCCATGCTCGAATCTCGTTAAGAGAGTATTGGCTTACGAAAAGAAAAAAGCTTGTATCGAAAGATGCAAGCTTTTTGAGTGCTGACAACGTCTACTGGAGGGAAACCTTTTTTGAAAAAAAGGTTCTCCCCCCAGACCCC
>CAYJLO010000034.1:0-28659 GCA_964370835.1 uncultured Desulfovibrionaceae bacterium | reverse complement strand
TGAAAGTTGACGCTATTGTAAACGCCGCTAATAAATCCTTGCGTGGTGGCGGTGGTGTTGATGGCATGGTTCATAGAGCAGCAGGGGCTGATTTGCTTAATGAGTGTATTTCCTTATACGGTTGTGAAACCGGAAATTCTAAAATTACAAAAGGATACAACTTGCCATGTAACTATGTCATACATACCGTAGGTCCGATTTGGATGGGTGGAGAGAAAGGCGAAGAACAATTTCTTGAACGTTGCTACAAAACAGCGTTAGAGCTTGCTTTGCAAAATGATATTGAGAGCATAGCTTTTCCGCTGATTTCAACAGGGGCGTATAAGTTCCCGAAAGAAAAGGCTTTTAAAATCGCTACCGAAACAATTGAAAAGTTTTTACTTGAACATGACATGACGGTATATATTGTTGTTTTTGACAGCAAATCTTTTAGCATTTCAAAAGAACTATACAACGATGTTTCACAATATATCGATGACAATTATGTGGATAAAAGAGCCAAAATATATAAACGCTGTATTGTAGAAGAAGATGATTACAGCTTAGAAGACACCAGTTTTCTGTTAGAGGTGCCAATCTGTGGAGCATCGCAAGACGTACGCTCGATTGATGATATCTTGACCGAGGTTGACGACACTTTTTCTGAGCATCTTTTGAAACTTATTGATATTAAAAACAAGACAGATGTTGAGGTTTATAAAAAAGCAAATATAGACAGAAAGCTATTCTCTAAAATTAGAAACAACAAAGAATATAATCCAAGCAAATCAACTGTGCTTGCTTTTTGTCTTGCGTTGGAACTCACGCTCAACGAGACAAAAGATTTGCTTATGACAGCAGGGTTTGCCTTATCACGCAGCAGCAAGTTTGACCTAATTATTGAATACTTCATCAATAGTGAGATTTATAATATTTTTGAAGTCAATGAAACGTTGTTTGCTTTTGAGCAGAATGTATTGGGAGGATAGTTTGTCGCCCGCCATGCGACCTTAAACATAAAAAATAATGTTACCATTAAGTCACAATAAAACTTAAAGGAGAACATTATCATGAAAAAAGACTTAGTAGAACTCGTATTTATTTTGGACAGAAGCGGTTCAATGGGAGGGCTTGAAAGCGACACGATAGGCGGATTTAATTCACTGCTTACAAAACAGAAAAAAGAACAGGGCGAGGCAATTATCACAACAGTGTTGTTTGACGACAGACACGAACTTTTGCATGATAGGTTTAACCTAAAAAGCGTTAAACCTATGACTGATAAGGAATATTTTGTGAGGGGCACAACGGCTCTGCTTGATGCTATGGGAAACGCTATATACAAAACTTTGAATGCTTACAAAAACACCGAAGAGTCCGAACGGCCCGAAAAGGTTATGTTCATAATAACAACAGACGGTCTTGAAAATGCAAGCCGTGAATATAACTACAAAAAAGTTAAGTCGCTCATCAACGAAACCAAGGAAAAGTATAGTTTTGAGTTCATCTTCTTAGGTGCAAATATTGATGCCGAAGCCGAAGCTGATAAATTTGGCATTGATAAAGAAATGGCGGTTAATTATCATTCCGACAACGCAGGAACAGAATTAAACTTTATGGTTATGAGCGATGCAATTAGCGAGATTAGGAGCAACAAAAAGCTAAATCGCAACTGGCGAAAAAATATAGATGATGATTTTGAAGCAAGGAAATAGAGCTTGAATGAAAAGAAAAAATCTAAATCAATAATAATACACACATTTTAATTTATTAATACCATAGTGTTTTTAAGATATATTAAACTACAAAAATGGTAGCTATCTAAATATTTAAATGATGAAAGGCTGAAATGGTATGGACATTCAGAAAGTTAAACGCTCAACTTATGTAGGAGAAGTATTTCAAAATCCTAAAAAGGGAACTTCCACGGTTACTCGAATAAGCGATTGTTGTATTTATTATATTAGGGGAAAGTCAACTATACCGCTTCCTATAAACGCTTATATAGATGTATGTAAAAAATATAAAGGTCAAATTTGTTGTTCAACTGACCTTATAAACTATTTGCCTAACGTTTTTTCAACTAAACATAACGGTCATGATTGCAATCGAACTTTTTTGTTTCTCTTAGCCGAAAAAATGCAACTTCTTGAGGGAGGAATTATGGGAAAAGGTGAGCCTGGAAATGCTTTTTATGTTAAGTTTAAATAAGTTGTTTTCAACAACAAAAAAACGCATAGTAACAGTAATATTCGCGTAATATTCTTGTAAATGATGGCAAAAGATCTATCGAAAAGCTAATCCTATGATAACGAATGACTTTGTGTTACTGTATGCCAACTTGTCATTGTATTTGATTATTTGGGCTATGACGTTTGCCCTTCATTCGTTCTTTTCTCTACGACATTTTTAAGCCTCTTATGTTTTTTAACATAGGAGGCTTTTTTGTATATTGAAAACCACGAGTGGTCTTGACTTAAAATCTTTTGTTTTAAATTGTGAATAATTTTGGTGTTTTTTTGCATCAACTCAAGGTGAAAGTGGTAGATCTTTCAATGCTTTTTCAAGCGCAATATTCCAAAAATTCCAATCATGTCCGCCCTCAAATTCTTGATATGTGCACGGCAGCCCCACTTGTTGTGCAAGTTTTGCGAAGCTTCTATTCATATCCAACAATGCATCCCCTGTTCCGCAAAAAAGCGAAATTTTGGGACATTTTAAACTGTTAATGGAACGAATAAGTTCTATGCAATCGTTCTCTCCCCCCTTAAATTGTTCTTTCGAGCCAAATATGTTATCAAAACTTGGGGGAACTGTGCAGTTTGGTAGTAAATCGGGTTGAATAACACTCTCACTCCACAGTTTCAAAACATCTAACACCCCAGAAAAGCTTACTACATATCCTATATTGTCCGGCTGACGAAGGCCCAACTTTACGGCACCATATCCACCCATTGAAAGACCCAGTGCAAAAGTATGTTCTCGATGTCGAGAAATGGGAAAGTAACGTGACATCAAAAAGGGAAGTTCCTGCGAAAGGAAAGACCAATAATTGTCACCCGATAAAGTATCGGTATAAAAACTTCTTCCTCCGGTGGGCATGACAACAAGTGTATGTGTATCCGCCATATATCGTTCCAGCATCGACTGCCTAATCCAATCGCTGCAATCACCCATGTAACCATGAAGCAGATAGAGCACTCGGTATCCTTCGGCAGGTGGATCCCTGTCTGGCAGGAGTATATTAACATTTGTGTTAATCCCCATTGCTTGGGATAGCAAGGATAATTGAACCAAAGCCATAGTTGGTTTTTCCTCCTGTTTTTAATGTCTTAACAAGTAAAGCCTCGGTTCAAATTAGCGGAAGTCGCCAACGTTGCTGTGGTCTGCCAAACCTATTTCTATGTTTGTAACGGCTTCTACGCTTTCTCCCGCAGTAATCTTTTCAACAGCCTCTATGGCGGAAGTAACGATGTTTGTGGGCGGAACTACAATGATAGCTTTATAATAGGGATGATTTTCCTCAAGTGCGGTAAATGGTTCATCTCCGTATCCACCACACGAAAACACAGCGCATTTTTCTACTTGAGCTTCCTGCAATCCTGTCACAGCACCCCACGCATGGTTATCAACAACACCGTATACAATATCAATTCCTTTTGCAATGTTATTGTTTATAACGTTTGCGCTTTGCTCACGATTGCCACCGGTCATTTGATCGGCAATTATCTCGACTTGCGGTAAACTCTCCAATGCTTCTTCAAACCCAACATCACGTTTCTCAAGATGCGGGAAGCCCGTACCGCTTAGCATAACCACATTAACGGTTTCTTTGTCGGCCAACTCTTCCTCGATGTATTTAACGGCATATTCGCCCAACATTTGACCGCTCACGGCATTATCCCACGCTATAACGGTAGATACCCATGGGTGGTCTATTGCGGTGTCAATTGCAATAACCGGAATGCCTGCCTCTTGGCACTTGTCAATTGCGGGAAGTATTCCATCAACGTCAAATGCGGAAAGCACTATGGCATCATATTCTTGTGCGATAAAGTTTTCGATCTGTTGAACCTGTTTTTCGTTCTCCATATTTCCGTCTTGAATGTTCACATGGTAACCTTTGGCCTCACTTTGCACTGTAAACTGATCTGCAATGGTAGAAAGCCATTCATCATTTTTCGTGAACAAGCAAACCCCTATTCGTAGTTGTTCTGCCTGTTCTGTTTGGTCTTCTGCCACCGGTGTTTCTGTATCGGTTGAAACCTTTGGCGAACAACTTACCAGTATTGCAAGGGACAATAAAAGCGCAAGGATAATTGTAATACGTTTTTTCATTTTTTCTTCTCCTTTATTATTTAAGAACTCCTCCGAGTTCATGAACTACGAAACACAAAGCGACATAATTTTTTCTTGAGACGCTTGTTTTGAGGACAGCTCCCCCACTTTACGCCCCTCATACATAACCACGATACGGTCGCACATACCAAGAAGTTCCGGCATCTCGCTACTTATCATTATGATAGATTTGCCTTGCTCTACAAGCTCTGTCATAAGACTATATATCTCGCTTTTTGCGCCAACATCTATTCCGCGTGTCGGTTCGTCCATAATGATGATGTCGCTGTCTGCCATAAGCCACTTTGCGATAACGACCTTTTGTTGGTTGCCACCGCTTAGGTGTTGAACTTCTGTATTGATTTCCGGCGTTGCTATCGACAAACTTTTTACATAGTGTTCGGAATACTCTTTTTCCAGCGCTTTTCGTATAATCTGCCATTTCAAAACCTTGTTAAGGCTACTCATGCAGATGTTGGTTTTAACGCTTGATATTTGAACCAAACCTTGTTTTTTTCTGTCTTCCGGGATAAGCCCAAATCCCGCTTGTATTGCTTGTCGAAACTTGCTGAACTTATGTGGTTTGCCATATACTTTTATCGTTCCCGAACTAAGCCTGCTAAGGCCTAACATTCCCAGAATAACCTCGGTGCGCCCGGATCCGACAAGCCCTGAGAAACCGAGTATTTCCCCTCGGCGTAGCGTAAACGAAATATCCTCGAAAACGCCCGTTTGTGAAAGACCTTGCGCTTCGAGAACCGTTTCGTTCGTAGGCGCTGGGTGCTTTGGATATTCGCTATCCACTGTTCTCCCCACCATTAAGCGTATTAGTTCTTCACGACTACATTGGTTTGTTTGAAGTGTATCAACAATACAACCATCTCTTAGAATGGTGATTTCATCTGTTAGGTCAAATATCTCATCCATTCGGTGTGATATATATATAATTGTAACCCCTTGTGAAGCAAGCCTGCGCATAATACCGAACATCATGGTTAATTCTTTTTCGGTCAGCGTTGCCGAAGGTTCGTCCATTATAAGCAAACGACAATCATGATTAATAGCTTTGCATATCTCAACTATCTGTTTTTGTGCTATCGAAAGGGTATCCACCGTTTTGTGCACCGGTAGTTTCAGCCCTAAACTTTCTATCATTTCGTTGGCTCTATGGTGCATTGTTTTCCAGTCAACCAGCGAACCTTTATAGATAAGGTTTCCAAGAAATATATTTTCGGTTATCGAAAGAGGTTCGCATAGTTTAAGCTCCTGATGCACCACACTAATTCCGTGTTTTTGAGCATCTGCCGGTGAACAAAGCTTTAGTTTTTTTCCCTCAAAATATATCTCCCCATCATAGTTAAGGTATATTCCTGCTAGTATTTTAATTAATGTTGACTTTCCTGCTCCGTTTTCTCCCACAAGTGCATGTATATTTCCTTGTTTTATCTGAAAGCTTACATTATCAAGAGCTTTAACACCCGGAAAACTTTTTGTAACATTCTGTATACTCAATATGATTTCTTGTTCTTTTGGCATAAAACATTCTCTCCCTATGTTTAGTTTCTTTTTTTGTTACGAAGTACATCTGCTGTAATTGCAACAATAAGAACGCAGCCTTTAATAGCATTTTGATAAAACGAATCAATGTTTAACATCGTCATCCCGTTAAAGAACATAATAAGAAATATCGTTCCGAAAAGAACTCCAATAGGTTTGCCCTTTCCTCCTGTTGTCGAAAGTCCACCGATTACACAGGCAATCAATGTATCAAACTCGTATTGATTACCGTTGGTTATAGAAACCGAATCGAGCCGTGACATTAGAATGACCCCGGCAATGCCTGCCATAAACCCACCCAAAACATAGGTAGCGCAAAGATAGAACTTTGTAGATATACCGGCAAAATATGCCGCCTCGCTTCCGCCCCCAATTGCAAATATATTCCGTCCAAATTTGGTTTTCACCGACACAAATTGAATAATAACATATAAAATTATCATTATTATTACGCATATCGGAACTAACCCTAAATAACCTCTTCCCAAAAATGCAATGCTTTCGGGCAACCGAGATATAGGAACGGCATCGGTAATAATACGCGAAAGGCTAAAGCAGATCATTTGAGTTCCAAGTGTGGCAATAAAAGGTGGCAAACCAACATAGGCAACAAGTACCCCATTAAAAAGTCCCACAAGGCATCCGACAATTAACGCTACAATAATCGCCACCAGTGGATCTATCCCCATGGACTTCATAAGATAGGCAGATACCACACTGCTAAAGCAAACATTTTGCCCAAGCGAAAGATCCAAATTACCGCTTATAACTATGAGAGATTGCCCGATAGCCGCAATTGCAAGTGCTGTGCTTTGAAGCAGTATGTTGTTTAGGTTTTGCATAGTAAGAAAATATGGTGAGGCGATGGAAAAAAACGCACCCATAACAAGAATGGCGATTAACGATGAATACTCTCTTGTTATCGTTGATATTACATGTTTTGCGCTAACCTTTGTTTTTGAATTTGTTGTCATTAATATCTTCCTTTCAAAAAACTAATATGCCAAACTTTTGAGTAACCCAATCTACGTTTATGTGGAAACTACTGATATAATTTGTGATAAATATTTTTTTTTGTGTATTTTTATGTTTGAAAAAAGTATATCATACAAAATTGTCAAGTTCTATACAGTATGCGACATAATATTTACAAAATTGTTCGCATTTGCTACAATGAAAAAAAAAGGTGCGATTTATGGATACAAAAAAATTTTTTATGCATTCGTTGGAACACCCACTACATATTAGTGGTGTTGTCAGTGTGTTTTACAGTGATGTAATGCCAAACTTTAATTCCCGTGGGGAACAACATGATTTTTGGGAGATGGTTTATGTCGACCGCGGGCAGATACATGTTGAAACCAACTCAAAAGATTTTTATTTAAAACAAGGACAAATTGTTTTTCATCCACCAATGGAGTATCACAAACACAGTTCGGGGCCTAATCAATATGCTTCGCTTTGTGTTTCGGCGTTTAGCAGCGAAAGTTCTGTTCTTTCACCTTTGGTGCATGGACCTTTTTACTTAAATGAAGAACAACAAAAAGTGCTATCTCATGTAATGAAGCACGGAACCGAAATTTTTTCATCTCTCGTTGATGAAAAAGACAGCCTGTATCTTGTAAAAAAATCTGATCGCAATCCGCTTTCCGAGCAGATTTTCACCAACTATCTCGAGGTTTTTCTGCTTTTTTGCCTTGCTGAGTGTATAACCGTTAAACATGGGCAACAACAAAACGAGGGTATTCGAAACTCCGATGTAATCTCACGAAACCATATTGAGCATATAGGTAAAAGAGCTGTAGACTATCTCAAAGCACATGTTGAGGAAACTGTAACTATTGCGGAACTTTGTTCAGAGCTTGGATGTTCCAAAACAACTTTATCTACTTCTTTCAAGGCGTACACGGGAACTTCGATAATTCCCTTTTTTAATCGCCTTAAGATTGAAACCGCAAAAATGTTAATGAGAACGGAAGACATGAGCCTGACTGAAATATCGACAAGGCTTAACTTTTGTAATCTAAACTATTTTTCAACCGCATTCAAAAATTATGCGGGTATGTACCCTCGTGAATATGCAAAGAGTTTAAAGATATATAACGGGGTCTATCTTGTAAATGCAGAGCATGATGCCATACGAAGCAACGACTCCACAGATTCCGTTACACAACAAACTTAGAGGGGTTGTTACGAAATCCCACAAAAGCTTTTAATCACAAACCTTGTACCATTATTCTTTTTTGAACATGCTTACAATTTGATATGATAAGTAATATTTCGAAATAGAAAAAAGCAGCTATCGCAGTTGCTTTTTAAGCATAAGCGATAGCCAAAATAAATTATAGAAGAAAAAATTAAATTAGCAAATTACTGGCACAAATTTTGTATTGGCTACTCCTTTATCCAATATATAGCTTACCTTTAATTTGATACGATTTGTTGTTTTTAACGTTAATGCTGTACAAGTTATTGCCAAGGGGCTTGAACCCATTATACTTACATATCACCGAAAGCATTTCAATGCATAGCTCATCGTCACGGCGAGCATGGACAGTTAGTTCAATGGTGTCTTGTTCCCAACTTATATCTACAATATGCCCCCCATTTATTACGAGTCCTGTACAAGTTCCGGATAACATAGATTGCAACTGTATGGGTAAAGGGCAGATAATTCCGTTATAATCTTGTAACAATAGTTCGCAAATTCCGGCTACCAATCCAAAATTAGCGTCGATTTGGAAAAAATCAGGAAGTTTGTCGTATGTTTCAGCGCCGGGGTAGTAGTTTCGAGGGTGTGCTCCAAAAAAGTTTGGATGTAAATCTTTTTGAAGTTTCTCTGTTGCCTGCTCGGCCATATCTTGATCTCTTAATCTTGCGGCCAATGCAATAGCCCACGCTGCGCTCCAACCGGTTTGTCCGCTACCGTTAATAAATCTATGACGCAACGCATTGAGCGCCTCATCATGATATTTCGGCAATAAATGATGTCCCGGATATGCACCATAAAGCATAGAAAAATGACGATGACCGTCATCAACCGCATCGAAATCGCCGTCCCATTCTGCAATTCTCCCCTTGTATATCATATAGTTAGGCAAATGATTTAAGATATGTGTTGCATTGTTTGCGCAATCGTCCTTTCCCAATACTTCGGCAACCCTCGCATAAGCAGAATAAAATTCTCGAAGTATACCAATATCCATAGCGCTATCTTGGCATATCCCAAGTTGCTCGCCGTTTGCGTTTTTATAGATGTTTTCCGGTGATGTGGAAACCGACGTGTGGTATATTCCGTCTTTTTCAACCAATATGCCTTTTAAAAATTCATCACAACCTACCATAATTTTAAAGACTCTTTCCAAAAGAGAACGATCTTGCGTATATTTCCAACCATCAAAAAGTTGCGTAGCAAGCCAAGGTCCGCTCATGTACCACATTCCAAAACTTGCACTACCTTCGATATGCTTATCCCTATAACCTACCGGCGTAGAATGTCCCCAACCGTCCGATTGATGGTGGACGGCAAAACCCGCCTTTCCATATAGTGCTGCTGTTTTCGCTCCTGTCTTTTGCAACAGTTCTACAAAATCAAACAACGGTAATGCACATTCTGCCATATTAGCACGCCAAGCCGCCCAATAATTCATTTGCAAATTTATATTCATAGTATAGTTGCTCCACCACGGTGGAATAAGGTCTTGGTTCCAAATTCCCTGCAAGTTTGCGGGCAAATGACCCTCACGTGAACAGGAGATTAGCAGATAGCGTCCGAATGCAAACAGCAAAGATAACTGTTCACCGCCTACCCCATTTAAAACAAGGTTCATTCGATTATATATATTAGAAAAATCATCTATGTGACGAGCAAGCAACGCTTTATAACCCAATATTTTTGCATCATTTAAACGAGAAACGCAAATCTCTTTTGGGCTTTTTTCGTTATATGAAGTCATGCTTGTGAAATACAAAGTCGCATAGGTACAACCCTTAATATCAAGTTTATCGTTACAGACCCCATCCGTCTCCACAACAACACCTGCAACGAAGTCCAAGGCATTCTCGGGGTTATCATAGCTTATTATGTTGTTCTCCGGCGTAAATTGATAGACGTCATCTACTAAGATATTATCCGGAGCCTTGCCGTACATTATAGCTGTATTATTATTAAAAACTACCTTGTGGCGTAGTTGGCTTGTAAAGCGCAGCGATAAATCGAGCGGCGTGTCGCTCTCGATATGGTAGACCGCCACATGGTCAACGGCACTGCAAAAACAGGTTTTTCGCATTGAACTTGAATTTATATATGCAACGGCAGTTTCAAAATCCAATGTACGACTGTACTGAGTGTTCTCTGAATTATTAAAATGAATTTCTAAGTCACCAAGCGGCAAAAAAACCTGTGTAAAATCTCCCAAAAGTTCGTATTCAACGATGTTTTGTGCTTTTAGTCGCTCACCTGCTTTCATGTTTTCAAGCACACGATTATAAAGGGTTGTAAAATTATCGTTTTTTTTATAACAAGAACGACCCGACCAAAGCTCGCTGTCATTGAGAGCGAGCCTTTCCATTTTCGTACCACCATGAAGCATAACGCCTAAATGTCCGTTACCTAAAGGCAAAGCCTCTGTCCATTGTGTTGCTGGTGTGTCGAAATAAAGCTGTTGTTTTTTCATATACTAACCTTTCACTGCGCCGCCGGTTAATCCGGAAACAAAATACTTTTGTGTGCACAGGAAGAACACGATAACAGGAATTAGAATTATTGATACTGCGGCGCTAAGCGGACCCCAGTTAGTGCCTGAGCTCTGTACAAAGGCTGTAATACCAAGAGGCAATGTTTTCATGGCTGTGGACGATAGCGCAACCGAACCCCAGAGCATCTCTCCCCACCAACCCAAAAATAAGAAAATTGCATTTGTTGCAGTAGCCGGAAGAACCATAGGGAATACGATTTTTAAAAAAGTTTTTGTTTCTCCGCAACCATCAATTCTCGCAGCCTCGATAATCTCTGTTGGTATAGTCGCAAAGAAGTTACGATATATATATATCGTAACTGCCATACCCCAACCAATATATGGCAAAATAAGAGATAGATATCCACCCATAATACCCATTTTGCTTACCATTAAATAAGTTGGCATCAGTACAGATTCCGAAGGAAGCATCGATAAAAGAAAAATACCCACGACAATTGCGTTCGCCTTAGCTATTTGAAACTTCGCTAACGCATAGCCAGCAAACGCACCGAGGATTAGTGTAGCAACTGTAGTAGTAGAAACGACAATAATACTCGTTCCGAAATAACTGCCTATTTGCGCAACGTCCCAAGCATAAACATAGTTATCCCATGCTATCTCTTCTGGAAATCCCCAAATGTTGGTATAGAATTCGTTACTATCTTTAATCGAAGTTAATAGGACAAAGAAAAGTGGATACAAAACAGCTATGGCAAAAATTCCAAGGAAGATTCTTATAAGCCACTTTGTCAATAAATTAGTATTCATATGTATCACCTCGCAACAAGCATCGTACTAAAAGGATACTCAAAGCCACAATAATTGTAAAAATTAGTCCCATAGCCGCAGCAGAACCGAAATTGCCAAAAGTAAACGCTGTTTTTTTCATAACCAAAGGTATCGTTGCCGTTAAATCAGCAGGACCTCCTTGTGTCATGGCAAATACAAGGTCGTAGCTCTTAAATTGTGAACCCAAGGTATTTATAGTCGCAAGCAAAATCATCGGCTTTATTAGAGGATAGGTGATTTTGAACATCTGTTGTGTAAACGATGCTCCATCAAGATGTGCAGATTCGTAAAGAGACGGCGGTATACCTTGCATAGAAGCAAAAGTCAACATCATAATGGTGCCGGTACATTTCCAAATTGCAACAAATATTATGCACGCCATAGCCGTAGCCTCATTTTGCAACCATACCTGTGTCAGACTTTCTAAACCTATCAGTCGTAAAAAACTATTCAGAAGACCCATTTCCGGATTGAAAAAAAATACAAACACAATACCTACAACTGCTGTAGGAAGCATAGCTGGACTGTATAAAACTAAGCGAAAAAAAGAGCCGTCCTTGCCTGCAAGACGAAAGATAAGCGTTGCAAACACAAGCCCCAGTAACACACCGCCTAATGTCGAAGCAAAAGCGTAAAGTAATGAGTTGAGCAATGCTGTTCTCAACAATGGTAATGTAAATGCATCAATAAAATTTTCAATCCCTACAAACACAGGATCGGCAAAGCCATCCCATTCAAAAAAACTAAGACCGGCATTCCAAACAAACGGAACAACATTAAAAAGGACTATAAAGGTTAAGGCTGGAATAAGATATACTACAGCGGTTATTTTTGTGCGTTGTGTTACTCGCATAGAACAAACCTCCGATTTATATAAAAGCGGATACCGCTTCAACAGCATCCGCTTTTGATTCGCTATGAGTGTTAGTGGGACATATCTGCAATATTAGTTACATTTGTGACAACCGTTTCAACACCACCATTAAGTACGAGGTCGGCGGTCATGTTATTGTTCAGGTAGTCAAACACAGGGGACGGGTATGTCGGAGTTGCAAATTTTGTAGCTGTCTGTGCGACTATACCGTTTACAAACGTATCGGTAATTTCAACAGCAACGTTTGCCGGAATATATCCTTCTTCGGCATGTATGCTTTGAATATCGGGAGCAAGATATGCTTTTATAACTTGAACTGCCGCTTCAATGTTTTCGGAATTTTGCGGTATAAACAATACATTCATAACGCCGTTTGTTGCGTCAACTTCGCTCGAGGATGGCCAAGGAATGGGAACCGGTGTAAAGCCTTCTGCAGCTAATGCGGTTTGTTTTGCCCCTGCGGCTATCTCGGTAAACATCAAGACATCTCCTTGGTAGAAAGCGGCTTTCACTTCATCGTTTTTGACAGTAACAGCACCTTCGCCGGGATACATATACCCGTTATCATACAAACCTTTAACGCTTTCAAGCGCAGCTCTTGCAGGATCCGAATCATAGCTTAATGTTCCTGCTGTATATTCCTCTTGCATACCTGCCGCATTTACCTCAGAACGGTATGCGTTATCAAATATCCAATATGCACGATTAAGATCGGTTGCATTGGCGAAGGGGAATTTTCCTGCGTCTTGAATTTTTTGGCAAGCTTCCATAAATTCTTCCATAGTCCAAGCTTCGGGAATTTCTACGCCGGCTGCCTCTATCGCCTCTTTGTTGCCTAAAATTGTTTGGAAGTTAGTTTCCCATGGCAAACCGAGTATTTTGCCGTCAAATGTTACGCTCTCAAGCGCAGATTCGCTAAAATATGCCTTAAATTCGGGATCGGCTTCGAGATAAGGAGTTAGGTCTACCGCCATGTCTTGGAAGTTACCTAACTGCTGATCCGAACAGTTATAAATGTCGGCCGGCTCGTTGGAGGCGATACCGGTGCGGATAACAGTTTCAAGGTTTGCCCAATCAACTTGAATGGATTCAATTTCGTGTGTCTCGGCGAGTTTTGCCTCAAGTGCATCGGTCATCATTGGACCTGATGTATACTCTATAACCTTGCCATAGAATTTTATGTTGGCTTTTTCGCCACTCGACATGGTATCGGTTGTTGTACCTTCTTCGGTAGCATCTGTTGTAGGTTCGGTAGAGCAACCAAACATCATTGAAACCATCATTGTTAACACAAGTAGTAAAGCGAGCTTCATTTTCATTTTCTCCTAATCATTTTTTTAAGTTTGCGAACTTGCTGTAAACATCATATTACATTACTTGAATGAAATATATCCCATAAAAATCAGAATATATCTAATATTTTTTCTGTTAAAGCAACAGTTTTGTTCATCTTGTATAATTTTTGCTCGTGTTTTATACAAATTGCAAAAAACACAAAGACTTTGGCGATTTGTCTTTGTGTTTTTTTGTTTTAGTTTAGTAATACTATTTGTTTTTTCGATACTGTGTCGGCGAGTGTCCTGTTGTGTTTTTGAAAACCTTATGAAAATACTTATAATCATTAAATCCAACTTGCTCAGAAATCTCATATGTCAAATCATCTGTGGATAATAACAGCTTACATGCTGCCTCTATACGCACTTGGTTAAGATGTTCTACAAAAGAAATTCCCCTTTCTCGCTTGAATTTTGTGCTAAGATGCGCTTTGGAACGCCCGACGAGATCTGCCATTTGATCTAAACTGATGTCCTCACTATAAAAACGCACGATGTAGTCAACTACACGAATAATCTCACGACTATAATTTTTTTGTGAAAATACAGCAGTTTTATTTTCAAAACTTTCACACAGTTGGTTAACCCAATGCGCATAGCTGTCTATGGTGTGGTAATCGGGCAAATCTTGTTTGTACTCGTTGTGGGCAACGCCCATATTATCCAATGTTGTACAGATTAAGTTCTTTAATCCCAAGCATAATGTCTGCAATGGTTCTACATTGGTAAGGCAACGTTCTTTGTACTGTTTAAACAAACTATCCATTGCGCTTTGAACCAACTCAGCTCGTAGATTTGCAACATCGTCTGCCAAACGTTCGCTATCAAAACGCAGATGTCCGCTAAATGTTTCAAAGTCTTTAATACTTCTCCAATTAATAAACGATGCCGCGCCTTTATATAGTCGATGCCCCATAGAAACAACAGCCTGCATATATGAGTTTGCAAGCATACTAAGCGATGTTGTATCGCCAAGAGCAATAGAGATTGTAGTGCTTAAACATTTATTATGTTCTGATTGAAAATCTTTAAGTCTTAACTCAGTATTTTTGCGCATAAACCCAGGGCAAATCAAAAACAATCCTTGACTATCGGTAAACAAGAGCGATATTCTTGTCATCTTTAACGTTTCTACAGCATTAATCGTAGCTATAACTGCCGTCGCTCGTTCCTCTTCGAGAGCGTCGTCTACGCTTATGTATGCAACAAAGACCTCATCGCTCTCAACCATAGAGGTATAAGACTTTATAAAAAGCAAATCATCTCCGGCAATACTTCCGCTACGTTTAACTATTTCTTCTATATGTTCCGTCTGTTTCAACTTAGCGTGTGCTTGCAATAAATTTGTATTTTGCCTTATACGAAGCACTTCTTGCTTACAATAAGATACTTTCTCCAAAAGTTCTTGAATATTAATAGGTTTTAGCATATAGTCTGCAACACCGATTTTTATGGCTGATTGCGCATATGAAAACTCGCTATGTCCGCTAAGCACAATTATTTTAACTGCACTGTCTAACTCCATGATTTTTCGACTAAGCTCAATACCATCAATTCCAGGCATACGAATATCTGTTATTATAATTTCCGGACGATGCTCGCAAAAAACACGAAACGCCTCTGTTCCGTTCTCCGCAGTCAACACCTCTGTAAAACCTTGATTTTCCCACGGTAAACCCTCTGCCAAACCCGATCGAATTTGCAATTCATCATCTACAATCAGTATCTTCAATGTTTTCCACCTCTGTTTCAAAAGGCATATTAACAGTTACACAAGTGCCTTCATTTAACTTACTTTCAAAAACAATACCGTATTCTTCGCCATATTTGTAACGCAAGCGTTTATTTATATTGTTTAGTGCCAATGCATTTTTTCCGTCCCCTTCGTTTAAAGCGCTTTGTATAGTAGACTCGTCTGCTCCAAGACCATTATCCTTTACTCTATAACAAATCGTATTTTCATTCTCAAAAACATGTACATCTATGACCCCATGATCCATCTTTTGTTCCAAGCCATGTACATAGGCATTTTCTACCAATGGTTGCAACACTAAATTTAAAACTGTACAGCCCATAACTTTTTCATCAATATTTAAATTTACTTCTATATGCGTTCCAAAACGTGCGGTCTGAATAGTAATATAGCTTTGAAGATGTCGAACTTCTTGCTCCACGGTCGTTATATCTCGCCCATCGTTAAGAGCATGTTTAAAGAGATGCGCCAACGCCTCAACTTGTGTTGCAATTTCTTGTTGTTGGCTTTTTATTGCCATCCAGCGAATTGAATCCAGAGTATTGTATAAAAAATGCGGATTGATCTGTGATTGCAAATACATTAATTGCGCTTCTTTTGCAGCTATTTTGCTTTTATAGACTGTCTGAATTAAATTATTTATATTTTGAGCCATGTCCGAAAATGTTTCATGTAATGAACCGATTTCGTCTTTCGTGTACGCTTGCCTCTTGCTTTTAAAATTACCACCTTTGAATGTCAGAACCTCTGCGGACAAAGCTTTAACAGGTCGAATAATGTACTTTCTTTGCAACAGCCAAAAACTAAGTCCAAACAACGAGGCTAACGCTAAAGAAACGAGTATAATAGTATTGGCAACCTGCCCTCCCTGTAAATCCACACGTTTATCCACACGCACAAGATACCAATCGGTTGAGGAAATATTATAGTAGCTTACCAACTCATCCAGTTCATTGAAATAATAACCTTCTGACTCTCCCTTAAAACGTGGGTCGTAGGTAGTCCCTTCTATATTTTGCCCTAAATACGATTTATCTAAAGAGGACAACACGTCCCCTTTCTCATTCGTAAGAAATATATTCACGCTCTTTTCCCCTGCAACTGGTTCATATAGGCTACATATATAATGCTCGGGGATAGATAGTTTTTGAATGCCAAGCGTTACGCCGAAATGCTCCATATCGTTAATCGCTCGCACAGCTACCAATTCATAGCCTCGTGCATGTTGCGAAATATATGATTCATTTAATTTTGCCGGCAACCAATATAAACCTCTATTTTCCAATTCTGATACATTTAAATCCGGTGACAAAGAATCGTGTGGCATATAATTTCCTGACTGAGAAATCATTTTTCCGTCAAAAAAAAATGCAACCCTTGATATATGTTCACGCGAATCCAAAAGTTGTGCAAGATACAAATCCACCGCATAACGATATGTGAATAGTTCGGAAGGTTGCTCTTTGGCATTTTGGCGCAGATATTCTTGCGTATATTCGCTACGCAATATCTCTTTAGACAGAAAGTTCGTGTCATTCAACATATAAGAAATCGGTGTTTCTGCTTGCTTTATAGTTTCTACCACCGTCAAATAGCTTTGTTCTTCCAACAGCCTCGCTACTGATATATTGATGTAAAAAAACAACATAATTAACGGCAACATTAAAATAAGCAAGAACGTTATCAAAAACTTTCTTCCGATAGACCAATCTCGAAAGTGTCCTAAATGCATATGAATGCTCCTTACGCCTTGTTTTCCAGTAAGTATCGAGTGAACTCAATTACACTCTCAAAAATGCAAAAACGTTTTATATAAAATCCTCTTTGTTTAATTTGCAAGACTACACCATTCTCAAACCTCAAATTTAAATATTGGCACACCACCACAGCACTTTCCTCTTGCAAGTTGAAGTATAACCAAACCCATACTAACGCATCTTAAAAATCAGTTCAAGTTATTTAACATAAAGTCACAATCAATAGACATACAAAAACTGATTTTGTCAAAAACTTTCTAAAACGGCGATATTCTTAAAATTTTGCGGTTGTAACGAACAGCAAATAATAAAAACTTAGTTTAGAAATATCAAGGTTGTCTAAACGATCAAATTCACTCTTATAAAACAATTTTAACCATTATATATGATAAAGATAGAAGAATGCCAAGCATTTGATGAATTAAATATAATAAGTAAATGGAGGACAACCAATGATGGTATCCGATTTAAATATAGGCATCTATATCCTAATTATCAAATTGCAATATTTTGTCGTTTTTCAATATATCGAAACAATCTTTCAGATTATTAATAATCAAACATTACAACCGATTCTATTGAATGCTTTGTTTTTTCTATTAGTTCTTTGTGTTGTCGGCAATCAAGATAATCAACCAGTTTTTCGGGAGAAGAAACAATCATTTCAACCATTAAATCATAGTTGACGGCTCTCTCGTAGCAGTTTTGGCTCACTTTCACATTTGAAACGAACTCCAACTCTTCTTCAATTCGGTTGTAGGTTTCTGTAAAAAGATCATAGGTTTCATTTTTGTTAGATTCCGGTTTTAATTTAAATAAAACAAAGTGTTTCATGCTTTTAAATCCTTTCAATTTATAATCCGAGATGCGTTGACGCTTATAATTTGATTACTATTATATTGAAATATAACAAAACTCCCAAAGTTATTATCAATTTAAATAATACCACAAAATTGAATAAATTAAAAATTGAAAGACCAAACTCGCGTTGGTCTGCCTTTTGAATCTGCCATATGTTGACTAATTTGCTTTATATAATTTTTCGCTATGAGCTTTGCGATTATTCTATCCGCAGTACGTTTGCTAACATTAAGTTCTTCGGAAAATTGTACTGCCGTAAAAGAGGTTAATTTTTTTTCGGTTTTGAGCAAAGTTATTTTGTGGAGCATATTAACACTAAGCCCGACGTCTGATGCTATATCCGCAAGTTTCTTTGAAAAAATCGTATGTATTGGATGTTTTTCTTTGTAGTCTTCAATCGGACCGACAATATTTCCCTTGCTATATACAATATACACTTTACCTCCTCCTTCGAGTTCTACTTTATGGAGAGCCAACAATGCATTGCTTTGTGCCATAGCAAAATTCTCTCCACAACCAACGCCAATATTTAAACGATGAGAAACGTGGTTTTCCGTGCTTAGCAGATCAAATTCTGAGAAACTATTTGTTGCAGATTTAAGAAGATGGTGATAACAAAAAATTATATATTCATTATAACTTACGCGAACTAAACCACCTTGTATTTTTTGTGCAAACAGAGAAATTTTTGTATCAATATTATGTAGAGCTTTAGGTTGATACAAAAAGCTTTGATTTTCCACAAAAGCATCACTTTTTAATGTAGCTCTTATGTGTATAACAGCCGGTTTATTTTGTTTTTGTGGTCGAACTTTTCCCATTAGCAGTATTTGCTGGATTTTAGAGATATATGCTTCTTCGTTAGGTCTTAATAATACCGATAAAATTCCCATACTCATTAATCGTTGCTCAACATTTCTTATGTTGGTTATGCAAACATGTGAGCAACCGCTTCGGTAGTTTTCGATGTGTTGAGTGGTTATGCTTTCAACATAATCTTCAAACTCACAAGTTGTTGAAATTAACGAAACATTTTCTTGAAAATCTTCAATCCCAATATAATTATAAGACGACTTAACGCAATCGTAAGACAGCGTATCAATAGAAGCTTTTTTAATATCTATTTTATAATGATATATCGCATACAAGAGAGCTTGGGTTAAGTGCTGGGAGCTGACATCTGCATAACTAAAAGGAATATTATTTGGAACTATGTTTTTTAACAACCAATAAGGCTCATACCTTGTAAATAAAATACCATTACAAAAAGGTATAATTTTTTCAAGTTCTCGTGTAGCTTGTTCTTTTTCGTTATCATTAGAAAATACAACTTCCATAGTCTCGATATCTGAAAATTTTTGACCGACTATAGTTTTTATATCTTTTATAGAATCCCGATGTCCAACGATTGCAAGTTTAAAAAACATAAAAAACGTCATCCTTTTTTTGTTAACAATATATCATAAAAGACGATTTAAAGTCAATATACAGTCATGATTTTGTGTGTTATTATTTAGACAATCTTAGCAACTATTATCGAAAGGAGTGAGCTAATTGCGATATATATCGAGGGAAGAGGTTGTTGAACGATTGACCCATAGTCAGTGTATAGAATTGATGAAACAACTTTTTTCTCAAATATCTGAAGGTAAGGTTACCCATAAGTTGAGGACTGCGGAGGTGTTGGCTCCGGGAGAATTGTTTGGACTTATGCCGGGAGTTTTGCCGTATGCAGAGTGTGTTGGGGCAAAGGCGATTACAATTTTTCATCACAACTACGAAAAGGGGCTACCTTCCCACCAAGGAGTAGTAACAATTTTCGAAACAAAAACAGGAGCACTAAAAGGGATTGTTGACGGATCGGCTATAACCGCAATAAGGACTGCAGCGGTAAGCGCCATGGCAACCAATCTTCTGGCGAACAAAGATAGCAAGGTTTTAGCATTACTTGGCGCTGGAGTTCAAGCTAAAAATCATTTGGCGGCTATTTCGCTGGTTCGAGATTTAAAAAAAGTTAATATTTGGTCTATAAAACGAGATGAATGTGATCGTTTTATAGAGGAGGCAAAAAAACTTTACGATATCAAGTTTGAAGTTTTCGATTCAGTTAAAACCGCTGTTAAACAAGCTGATATTATTTGTACCGTTACGCCGGCAAAGGATCCTATTTTGTATGGTGATTGGCTAAAACAAGGCGTACATATCAACGCCGTAGGCGCTTGCCAACCTAAAGAACGCGAACTATCAACCGATTGTGTAGTTAAATCGAAATTGTTTGGAGACAGCACCCTTTCAGTTAAAAACGAGGCAGGGGACTATCTTTATCCTTTAAAAGAGGGAGCTATAACAGAAGAACACTACTTGGGAGAAATAGGCGACGTGTTAACAGGCAAACTGTCGGGAAGAACCTCCGAAAGCGATATTACAATTTTTGAAGCTTTAGGCGTTGCGGTTGAAGATCTTGCTTGTGCCAACTGGTTATTAACGTAGATTCAAAGTTAAAAAATAATACTTTAAGGAGATACATCATGACAAATTCAAAAAAATCAACACGCATACCGGTTTACATAGCTGTAGCCGCTGTATGTTTGGGCAACCACATAGGTCCCGGATTATCAAGTGGAACGATGATAAATGCATTTTTTGTTCGTTTCGGTATTTTCGGAATATTCCTCGGAATATTTGCAATGGCGCTTTTATCCGTAGCAATTTATTATTCAATGGAATTTTCTCGCTTGTACAAAACATACAACTATCAAAGTTGGTCGACAAAGCTTTACGGCCAAAAATGGGTTGTTTTCTTATTTGACATCTTGTTCCTTGCCGCTGTTTTGGTCGGAATGAGCGGATGCATTAGCACCGTTGGAACATTATTGCAAAATTTCTTTGGTCTTAACTATTGGATAGGCGCAGGTTTTGTCGTTGTCATAGGAAGCGTATTGTGTGCGTTTGGGTCGTCGTTAATTCGCAGAGCATCCTCTTATATGATTTTTATAATTCTCGGTGTTCTTGCCCTTGTTATTGTTTTAGTATTAATATTCGGCGAGGGCGATATTGCAGGTTCGATTGCTGTCCAATCAACGACACTTCCGTCTTCTAACGGTTTTGTCGGTGCCTTATGGAGTGCAATTGTCTATGCAAGTCTTCAAGGAAACATAGTAGTCAACATAACTGCGGTTTCTGAAACCCTTCCCGATCGCAAAACTTCCAAAAAAGCGGCTATCGCTACATGGATCGGCAATACCTCAATTCTTTTAGTAATGGCTTTGATTTTGTTTAGCTACTCCGGAAACCACGCTATAACGCAAGAACCTCTTCCGTTCTACTACATACTTGATAGCCTTGGATTTGACTGGTTGACATTTGTTTATGTACTAATGGTTATACTCGCAGTTTTAAGTTCTGTTATGAGTTTTATGTTTGCAGGCGTTGCTCGTTTCGGAAAATACTATCGCTCCAAAACAGAAGGCGCAAACCACGCAGTGCGCGATGGTACATTCACGTTTATTCTCCTGTTGGCTTGTATAGCAATCTCCGGCTTTGGTATTATGGCAATTGTTCGAGTAGGGTACACTGCGATGGGCTATATGTATCTACCTCTCGTTATGCTCCCGGTTATTTTTATAGGGCGCAAAATGATTAGCCAAAAACAACTCCAAAAAAATAATATTGAATCGACAAATAAATAAATATTTTGTACGATCAAATAGGCTCGAAAAAATTTATGCTTTAAGAGAGCTATTGAGGGTAATCATGTTTAGATAATAACTTCAATATAACGCTGACGGAATTTAGAATACGATTTACACAAAATTTATTGATAAACAATTCGAAAACCGGCTTACGGGTAACCCAAAGTTACTCGTAAGCCGGTTATAAATTTATATGTAATTTCAATATCCTATCTAATGCCATAATCGCCGAAAACATAATGGTCTTGTTGTAAGATACAAGATTGCCTTTGATAGAATTGCTATAATTAAAATTCCAACCCCTCTGCTCCACTCACCGCATCACCGTTAAAAACCATCACAAAATAAATCGGGATATAGTGTATCTTCCCTTTCGATGTGACTTCCCTTTCGTTAGATAGCACAAAAGCCTTTTTGATGTTGTAGTCCTCATTACCGGCAAATGCACTTAGCGCACTATGCACCGTGTAGTCTTTGCCCGACTTCACTTCGATAGGAACGACGGAAAGGCTATCGTAATCATCAATCAGATAATCGACCTCGCCACGGTTTCGATTATCGTAGTAAAACAACTTGTAACCATGGGCGATAAGCTCGCTTGCAACGACCGTTTCATAAACAGAGCCAAGATTTATACTCCTTTGGTCATCAAGAATAGCACGAATATTATTTCTGTAAAGAATACCCGAGAGTATCCCGACATCATTTAGATATAATTTCAAGAGGTTTTTGCCGGCAGATTCAATCAGCGGAAATACAGGGTTTGTGATCGCTTGTACATTTAAAGCAATACCGGCACTGATTAAATACTCGAATTCATCCATGTAATTATTAAAAGTTTTCCCTTTGATGTTCTCAATATCTTTGGCAACTACTCGCTTCTTTTTGTTTTCCATATTAGAGGGTATTAAATCATAAACTTTTCTGATTTTAAGCTTGTTGTCATCATCATATTTTGAGGCGTCTGACCCATAGTAGCTATGAATTTCATTTTGAATTTCACGCACCGCTAAGATGTTTTTTTCCGTAAGATAAGAATTAACTGCATCGGGCATACCTCCGACAAGCAAAAACTTGCGGAAAAAATCCATCATTTTATTGTGCATCGCCAGATCAAGCGACTCCAATCCTTCAAATTTCTTTCGCAGTGAAGATATAGCAAGAGCATTCATTCCGTTTGCATACAAAAATTCCTCAAAATCGAGCGGAAACATTCGCACCTTACGGATACTACCCATGGGGATTGAAGTGGTTTGTGAGAGCGTAACCCCAAGAAGCGAACCACTGGCAATAAAGGTAAATCGGTTGTCCTGAGATAAAAATTTGAGCAGTGTGAGTAGATGCGGATAGACTTGAATTTCATCTATAAAAATAAGGGTGTTAGATTTCTCTTTCATCTTATCACCTGCAAGCACGCTGAGATTAAGATAGAAATCGTCCACCGTTTTAATCTGCTCAAACAGTTTCTCGCCTAAAGAATCTGCGACCATATTTATTTCGATAAAGTTTTTGAACAGCTCTTTTCCGACATGGCGGATAATATAAGTCTTCCCGACCTGCCTTGCGCCGTCAATCAGAAGTATTTTATCAGACTTTGATTGAAGGTGTTTTTTTATTGTTTGTTCAATTTTTCTATATAACACAATGCACCTCGATTGACTTTTCAATAGTTAAACATTATAATCTCATTGACTTTTCAAGTAAATTATAGCACTATTTTATTGACTTTTCAATATAAATATGTCTAATAATACACAACCTTTCAAATTCATAGCTACATCTTCTGCCGTTTCTCCGAGAGTTTGAACCGGACAATATATTATCGGCGATATATCAAGCGATATCCATCCATAAATCTATTGATATTTAGCCTATAAAGGCGCAAACACTATTTTTTAAGCTATTTTGCCGATAAAGCTAATTTTTCTTTATTGTGGCATTCGAAGCTATATTATTACTTACACCAGTAATACGCACATTTTAATTTATTAATACCATAGTGTTTTTAAGATATAATAAACTACACTTTATATTATCTTGAAAATAGTGGCAGTCAAATCAGTTACACTAAGCAAAGCTCACAAAACAATTTTTTAGAAATATCAATCTCTTTTAAGCATATATTGCGATATTATTTTACGTTATTTTGTTGCAAAAATTGAAAACATATAGTAAAGTTAGTTAACGGTAGATATTAACTGCCAACAAATTTTATTACCCAAACTACCGTACAGGGATATCTCTGTGCGGTTTTTGATTTTGATTTAGGTTTACATAAAAATTCATGGGTGAATTTTGCAATTTGTTTGTGCTAACGCAAATTTTTATCAATTGAAAGGACTAAATAAATATGGATTTAAAGTTGAAGAACCAAGAAATATATAAATTGTCATATAACTATTTATTTGAAATAAAGCCGGCTAAATTGCAAAATAGTGACTTAGAAAAATATTTTGTTGGAGACAGAAAAGACTATAAAAGCCTCGAAGATGTGTTTGAACAACTTATATCTTCTGCTCAAAATTATCAAAGGATGCCCAATGTTATTAAATTTAAAGAACGATATAGCGAAATAAAAGAAATACTGTTTGATTACGATTTTGAAAAGATTATTGAGTGTTCAGTAGATGATTTGTACTATAAATTTCGCAATGAATTTAATGTTGTAAGCGCTGATAGTAATAAAAACAGTTGGAGAAAATGGAGCAAATCTATTATTTCATCAGCTAAGTTTATAAATGAATTTGAAAGTGTAGAAAACTTTAAAGAATTTGTTTCGTTATTTAAATTTAATTTACATACTCGCATGGCGCTGCCTTTATTACTACAAACGAAAATTAGCGGAATTGGGTTTGCATTAGCTTGTGATTGTTTAAAGGAACTTGGCTATATTGATTATCCAAAACCCGATGTGCATCTAAACGAAGTTTTTAATGAATTTGGATTATCTGAAAATGAACCAATTCAAGTTTTTGAAGCTATTGTTAGAATGTCTGAAGATTGCAAAGAAATTGATGAGGCAATAACTCCATATAAGATTGATAAAATTATATGGCTTATATGTTCAGGAAAGTATTATCTTGATGATATTTCCGTTGGAAGAAATAAAGATAAATTTATTAATTATGTAAAATCCGAACTGGAATTGTGATAAAAAATATATAAAACAGTTTACGTGCAACACATTAAAAGAAAGAGGAAACAAAATGAAAACGTGTATTATAACAGGGGGCTCGAGTGGCCTTGGATTTGATATGGCAGAGCAGTTTGCTAAAAGAGGGTATAGTGTGGTTGTGCTCGATATTCTCGAAAACAACGAAGAATATGTTGATTACATTAAAACAGATTTGGCCGACCCTTGTTCGATTGAAAAAGCGTTTGACACAATAAAAGAAAAATATGGCAATGCTCATGTTTTAATTAACAATGGCGCTGTTGCCATGTTTGTAAAAAATATTTTAGATGTTTCGCTTGAACAATATAATAAAGTTTTAGACACGAATTTGCGTGGAGCATTCCTTTGTGCCAAACAGTTTATCGAGCTTAATCGTGGCGAAAGCTATGGAAGAATTATCAATATTTCATCTACAAGGTGGTACCAAAACATGGAGGACTGGGAGCTATATGGCATGAGCAAAGGCGGAATTGTGTCGCTTACCAATTCGCTTTGTGTATCGCTTAGAGGAACTCCGATTACAGTAAACGCCATAAGCCCCGGATTTATACATGTAGGATATTGGAAAGAGCTTGAACAAAGAGATCACGACATACATCCTTCTAACAGAGTTGGAAAGCCTCGTGACATTTCAAACGCCTGTTTATTCTTGGCTGATGAGGAAAACGACTTTATTAATGGAGCAAATATTGTGATAGACGGTGGAATGACAAAGAGAATGATTTATTAAAATTGTTGCTTTAGTTATAGTAAACTACCGGGGGTAACAGATCCAAATAAGTCAAAGGATTTTGTTAGGTGTGGCAGATATACCTCAAGCTGTGAATTTAACAAAAGCCGGAACTATAGAATCACTTGCGTATGATGTGGCGACAGGTGTTGTTATGAGCGCTTGTGCATTCAGAATAACTTTTGTTATAACGGCATTTTTAACATGGCAAAAAACAAAAGATTTATCACAATCAATTGAAGCCGGAATAGATGCGGGGATCAAATTAATGCTATACTGCTTTTTCTCTTCAACAAGTGTTTTGAAATCTTCTGAACTCAAAGATTTTGCGAAGTAGTGCCCTTGTGCGTAATCACAACCGATAACCTTGCAACCATAAGGCTTGTGAGGCGGTTTCCACACCCTCGGCTACAACTTTCATATTGAGGTGCTTTGCCATATTGACAACATCGGTGACGACAACCATATAGTCGGTTATTCATACCCAATTTTAAAATAATCCAAATACTCTTTAAATTTATCCTGCGCCGAAAGGCAGGTATCGATAAGAAATCCCTTTTCATTAGTCCACTCTTTAAGTCCTCGATAGTAAAATAGTTTTAATCTCTCGTCGATTATAAACGGAACTATATTATTTTTCAAACATTCTTTTAATAAGATGAGCCTACCAACACGCCCGTTTCCGTCTTGGAAAGGGTGGATTTTTTCAAAACGATAATGAAAGTCGATCAAGTCTTCTATCGTTTTGCTTTTGATATCGTGATAAGAATTAAGCAAGGATTTAATCTCACTTGACACAAGCTCAGGTGCGGTAGTTTGTGCACCGCCAACTTCATTCGGCATTTTCTTATAATCGCCTACCACAAAATATTCTTTACGTGAATCGCTCGTACCGTTTTTTAAAGTGGCGTGTAAATTCTTGATAAATAGCTCGCTTAAATTAGCGGTAGCGCTTTCGATTGCCATATCAATGCATCTAAAATGATTTGCCGTTTCTACGATATCGTCCACATTTATAGCTTCGTTTTCTACACCTGTGGTGTTGCCTATCGTGTTCGTTTCATAAATATATCGTGTTTGGTCGTGCGTTAGGCGGCTGCCCTCGATATGGTTTGAGTTATAAGTCAGCTCAATTTGCAATTTGTGATATATGCCGCCTGAAACTTTTGAACTTTTTTCTAACTGTAATACTTCGAGCAGTGTGGAGGCGTTTTTATCAGACCTTATTTTTCTACTCGGCTTTTCTGCTGTCTCGGGTATATTCCACGTTTTGCCCGTCAAAAATGCACCCTCAATTCTACCCGCGTTACAATAATTTCGAATATTGCGCTCTGACATATCCCATTTTTTTGCTACCCCGGCAACTGATAATAGTTTCATCGTACCACCTCACTTACACTTTATATAATACTACAATATCGGCAAAATATCAAGAAAAATTTAACATTAAAACGATTGATATTTAGCCTATAAAAACACAAACACTTCTTATTAGGGTTGTTTTGCTCAATTTTAAGTGTGCTATTTTGCCGATAAAGCTAATCTCTATTTTAAATCTCCAAAAAACAAAAATAACGTTTTCTATTCCTCTACATACTCATGTGGTCTTTCAACGTACTCTTTAACATTATAATCGCCAATAACATCATATTTGCCACCGGAATCGAACAAATTATCTTGCGTATGCTCATCACCTAAAACCGCATCAAAGAAAATTCCCTCAAGATACTCATGCTTTGAATAAATACCCTGCGTCCCCCACACCAAAGCATTGCGAACATAGGAGGCATTTTCCTTTAAAACATCGTGGTTTATATCAAACCCAAGAGAATTTGCGTATAAAACAGCAAACACAATAACTGTGCGTGTGTTGCCCTCTCTAAAGGGATGTGTTTGCCAAATACTTGCGATAATACGCACCAATTTAAAAACAATTTCCTTATCGTTTTTTCCTGTGCGCTTTAACTTTGCAAGCTCTTTCATTGCTGTAGTGAGTTCTTTTTTTATGGCTTTCGGGTGTGTGTATTGTATCGTGTCACCTCCCAAAATATCCTCTTGCTTTATAATGTTTACGCTTCTAAATTCGCCAGCCCACTCATAAAGCTGTCCGAAAATATCCGCGTGGATTTCTTGCAAAACTTTAACGTCATACGCATTAAATTTGCGGTTATAAACAGCAAGCATGGTTAACTTTGTTATGTCTGCCTCTGCACGAGCAAGCAAATCTTTATCCTTTATATTGGCACGGTTGCGCAAAACATCTACATCATCATATAAATAAGGGTCACGCATTTTCTACCTCCAAACTTAGTCCGTACATTTTAAGCACATCTTCAAATGCAGATAGATATGTTCTGCCCCCATTTTTCCACTCATCAATGTAAATGTTTGCTTTTGAGCTTGCTGGTACACCCTCAATGGCATTCATTGCTCCTGCAAATGATATTGATCTTTCCTTTTGCTCTTGTGGCAAATTATCTAAGCCGTTTGTTAGCTTTGTTAAGGATAATTGGCGATTTAAGTTTACATCAATCAATTTAGCGGCGGTTTCCAGCTCTTCCAATCGTTTTACTATTAATGCGATTTTAACCTTGTGTGTTTTTGCGTCAGCTATTTGTTTTTGAACAAGCGAGACTTCATCTGCTTTTAAATAGCGGCCGGCTACTTTACCGCCAACTCTTTTTTGCAAATAACAATAAACCTTACCATTGATATTTTTTTTAGAAATATAACCTTGTGGTGCGTTTTTCAGATTTTCTATGTTACTGTTATATTTAGCAATTAATTTTTGATATTCCGATAAAATTGCATTTGTCATTGTATCACCTCGTTTGTTTGTTATCACTATTATAATATGTTTTAACCTACAAATCAATATATTTACTGTATTTGCAGGTTATCGATGGAAGTGTTACTTGTCGACATAATATTGCATACAATTTATGGTCAAGAATACAACAAAAACCTACCGGCGCAAATTGTACCGGTAGGTGAAATATTATGGTATTATCCCCATTCGATCTTCGGCTGCATTGCTACAGTAATCCATCTCCAGCTCGCCAAACCAGCAATAATCAAACA
>CAYJLO010000033.1:0-28930 GCA_964370835.1 uncultured Desulfovibrionaceae bacterium | reverse complement strand
AGTTTTTGGAAAGGTTTACCCTCTTGTTCACAATCAGAAAGTAAAGTGTCAGCCTTGTCGCCAAGTGCAGATTGTAGGGCTTGGCGTAATGTATCCTTGTTCAAAGTACGTCGCCCCTTTTGTTGGCTTACCTTGAAGCGATAGGAGCCTGTATTTATCCAATCTCCTTGTAAAGAGCTGAGGGTATAAGCATCTTTAAGATTTTGTTCTCTTAGGGTAATTTCTGCATCCAAAGCAGTGCGAGCATCTTTAAGGGATACAAGTTTTTCTAGCTCTGGTGCCAAATCTGGTTGCTTGTCACCATCTTGAAATTTTGGAC
This sequence comes from uncultured Desulfovibrionaceae bacterium, assembly GCA_964370835.1. Classification (GTDB taxonomy): domain Bacteria; phylum Desulfobacterota; class Desulfovibrionia; order Desulfovibrionales; family Desulfovibrionaceae; genus CAYJAD01. The sequence continues at coordinate 28,611 of CAYJLO010000033.1, read as the reverse complement.
AATGGCTATTCCAATCGCAGTAAGCACAAAGAGCATGAAAACCTGTGGCATGAGGTACGTCGTTAAAATATAGCTGGCTTTGAGATAACAATTCTTTATTATGCCATAACTCTTCTGCGGTACGTAAACACACATCACGCATAGACGTATGCGGTACATAGGGGCCAAAGGGTTTAATATCGTCCATAGACAGGCAGAGCACCCAAGCTTCTATATCTATTAAGGACGCTTTGGTGGGGAGCGCTAAGTTAAAGTGCCTTTTACAAAGTTCAGGCATGGTGAGATTTTCATGCAAAAGCGTACCGTCAGCGTCACGCAAGGAAAATGCAGGATTGTTCCATTGATAGGCCAAGAAAGAAGCCTGCCCATAAAGCTGTGTTTCATAGGCGGTGTACAGGGTTTCCGGTATATGCTTGGTGCTTTTAAGCTCTAAAATACGAATAGCAGGGCGTGGATTATCCCATGCTAGTGCAAAATCAAAGTGAGCCTTTATAGGTGTATTATTATGAATAAAAGATAGCTCCAGTTGTGGCATGGCATTGAGCTTCTGCGCTGTCAGGGCTTGGCCTATGCCGTATTCTAGCCAGTGACCACGTTGCAAGGTGAGTAGCTTTTGTAAATCCGCTTGTGGCTTTGGAAATGCTTTATTGCAGAGAGCGGCTCTAGGACACTCTAAAGCTCGCCCTATGTCAGACAGGCCAATGTATTTAGAGCGATCGCCAAGGTGCACGGCTGTGCTGTGTTCATCGTGAAGCTGCAAACCGTATTGAATGCAGGCCAAGAGGTTTTGGGCTTTTTCATTGATATGATTTTGAATCATGATTTTTCCTTATTAAAGATAAAGACCGTCCCCCCCATGAACGGGAGGGACGGTCTTTATGGACTTAACTGTTGATAATGATTACATAGCGTCGGCATATTTCCACCACATTTTTCTTTGTGGGTTCCATTGGAAGCCAATGCCCTTGAGCAGTTCTTTCTTAGCTTGCGTATTACCGGTGGCCACAATGCAGGTGCGTCCATCACTAGCTGTGACTTCTTGGTAAGTTACGCCATCAATGCGCGGTATTGCTTCTGATATTGTCTGTGGTGGTGCTGTACTTTGAGGATAAACTTGCGATGCATTCTGCGGTGCATTGGTGTTTTTGGACTGTCTTGATGGAGCTTTTTTGGTGGGTAGTCTAGCTCCTTCGCCATCATCATCTTCAGTAACAATGCCCAGCATAGCCGTCAAAGCATAACGCCTAGCATAGGTCATGGCTGAGCCCATGCCCTGTGGATCGTTCTTGGGCAGGGGGACAATGGTTAAAGATGCCTGCCACTGCCCCGATGAAGCATGGGTGAACTTGGTCTGTAAAGCCAAATGACCAGCGCCTAAGTGCTCAGGCGTAGGCATGGGCAGCTGTGTCATCCATATGCCGTTGGTTTGTAAGGCATCACGGCACGCCTCCATGACAGAATTGAGCGTAGCATAGTTGCTTTTGGTGAAAGGGTTAGCTGCGTCTTTAAATGCCGGCTGTAATTGTTTTTGCACAGCGAGTAGGGCTTTAGCTAAGGCCGTTACATCTTGGGATTGGTATTCTTGCATATCTCCTCCTTAAAAATAAAATCCCCTACCTGCGCATAGGCAGGAAGGGGAGCGTTAGGATTTTCAAGATGGTGATATATGATTGAAATTACATGAAAGACATTTTTATATCCAAATGTGTATATTGTTTACGGCTATGTTTTAGGTATTGAAAATTGACTTTATCGACCGCATGTATTACTTTCTGTATTACACAGGGAGAAAATTATGAACACCACCATGTCCATGCGTATGCCGCAAGATTTAGCTAGTGAAGTGGAGACCATCGCCACAGAGACAGGTAAGAGCAAAAGCTTTGTTATCATTGAGGCTGTGAAGGAATATGTGGCTAAGGAAAGTTGGCAAATTCAAGAAATTAAAGACGCTCTAGCGGAAGCGGAACGAGGCGAATTTGCCACAGAAGCGGAGATGAATGAATTTTGGGCACGTTGGCTCTAGGCAATTTTTATGATTATCTGGTTACAAAAAGCTAAACAAAATCTTGCCGATGAGCTGACCTTTATTCACAAGGAAGACCCCCATGTGGCGAAACGCATTGCTAACTTGGTGAAATCTCGTGTGGATGGCCTTGAAGAATTCCCTGAAAAAGGTCGTATTGGGCGTGTAAAAGGAACACGAGAACTTGTTTTTGCGGAAATTCCCTATATTATCCCCTACAAAGTGCAAGGGAATGACATTCTTATTTTACGCTTTTTTCATACGCACAGGAAAATGCCTAAGCGGTGGTAAGTTTTTAAAGAAAACATTATTTATATGTATTTTAATCTGTTGCAGTTATCCGGAAATTCCGGATAACTGTTTATAGATATATGCAAATAAAAGTAGTATGTTGTGTTTGACTACCATCTAAAACAACATCATTCTCAAACATAATTAAGTTTTCCTTGGCTTTTATGGTGATAAAAATCATTCCACCAATAAATTTTTGGCAAACATAATCGTAGCCATACACACCAAACCCATGATACAACAAACTCGTGGACATGATTGCTCCTTTCTCGGTCTTTTTTTCGTAAACCGATTGGACATCATGTCCTTTCTTTTTGTCAAAAGTATTCTTTAACCGGATGAACCATAATTTATTTTAACAAATTCACCAAAAGAATTACCTATACCTTTTTTTAAGTTTAAACGATTCATCGCAAGTAAGAGCTTCAGGATAATCTCGCACAAAAATTTGTCCGTGAGATTTTAATACATCAAATTTTTTTGTTACAGGTTGCATAAATTTTTCGACAACAATCACACTATCATAAAACGCAATATGGGCTATTTGCTGATTTAATTTTCTAAACCCCTTATAAAACATTCGCCGCAGTTATATTTTTTTGCTGCAATACCTTGAAATAACAAAAATACTGTGTCTCAGCTTACTTTTGGCGATTTTGAATATAGTCAACACAGGCGTCCACCAAACGTGAAATGTTTTTGCGTCTCATGGATGATGTTATTGATTAGCATGTATGGATTGAATTTATAAAACCCTATTATCCAAAAGGAAAACGTGGGCGTCCTCCTATGGGGATTGAAAAATGTTACGCATGTACTTGCTGCAATGTTGGTTCAACCTTTCTAGCGAGTCTGGCGGCGCAATTTCGCCTTTTGTGGCTGTTTCTAAAAATCGTACTTAAACATAAGGCTAACCCCATGATTTGTTTGCTCTGTGCCATAACTGCCATTGTAGTCAAGTTTTACGCTTAAGTCATTGTGCTTAAACTCAATGCCCACATCAGCAAGCCATGTGGTCATATCTTCGTAGGCGGTGGTGCTATAGCGTGAGTTCAGCGCGTAAAAGTCATTTTTCACTTCATTGCCGCTTATGTTTTGGCGAATACCAAGACCGGCAAGAAGCGCAATGCTGCTGGCATTGTCAATCATCCATTTACTACGCCACGTTAGGTTTATATTTGTATAGAAAGCCGAATAATATGTGTCGTCATAGTGTAAATCATACATAGACATGGGTATTCCTGCCAAAGACCATTCAACGTCATAGGCAGAGCTACGAGTGCTGAGGTAGGAAAAGCCAATTTCTGGGGTGAGGCTGTGATTTTTTGCAAATTCCCAGACATATCCGGTGTTAAGGGAAAAATAGAGGGAATTGCTAAAGTATTTATTATCGGCATGAATGGGGGAGCCGTGAGCGCCTTCATAGTCATTGTCCGTTTGGCTATGGGCAAAGGTGGCTTGCGCGCGCACATACCATTCCGGCGTGATAGTATAGGTGGCGTGCAATCCCAAAGCGATGGAAATTGCATCACTGGTCATATTCACACTGTCCGCGTCAAAATCGCTCACATTAAAATCAAAATGCGCCCCAAAGGAAAAACTATCATTCACTCTATAACTTGCGCCGCCGGTAAAACCCACATTGCTGCCATCAAAGCCGTATTCGCTATTCTCAAAGAAGTTTGCATAAGGAATGAGGAACGCAGTCCATTTATTTTCCGCAAAATCCGAACCTGCGTTTAAGCCTACGCCCTCCTTACTTACCTTACTTAATTTGGCAAAGATGTCATTATAGCTTAATTGCAATAACTCGCGTGTAATATTACTCATTTGTCCTTGCACTTGCGTTAAAGTCTGCATGGCAGAAATGCTACCCGGAGAGGTGTGGGCATTGACATTTGCATCAAGGCGCACGGTGGCACTGAGAGGGGCATGGCCATTGGTAAGGGTTGCCTTTATAAAAGGAACTTCGGCTGTTGCTTGTGCTATCTTTCCTGTGACATCGTTGGTTGCTGGGATGGACACAGCACCATTGTTAGTAGGGTAACCATCAGCAACAGCAATCATATCCTTAACATTGTAAACCTTACCAAGTTCTACACCTTGGGCGGTGACTTGTGGGCGTAGGATTAGGGTTGTGTTCTTGAAGTTGATTACTTGTCCAGTCTGTATACCAAAAACTGTATCGGCTGTGCCATTGTTAGCAGCAACAGTAACAGTCCAAGGCTGAAGCGTAGTAGCAAAAGTTCCAACGCTATAACTATTATATCCAAAGACTTCAAAAGCATGAGCTGCTGCATACTTATTACCAGCACCTGTTGCTATACCCTTTGTTGCTGTAGCATTAATAATTCCATAGTTATTGATTAAATGCTCACCCCCGGTAGTTGGAGTTCCTGAAACATACATACCATAGGCGAAAGCATGGGCTATGGCGTTTGTGTGTGCGGTAGCTGTTCCGCCTCTAGCTGTTACAGTAATATGACCTGAATTTGTTAAATTGTGATTACCTGCACCCACAGCAGACATGCCGATGGCTCTGGCGTAGGCGTCGGCGTTGGCGGCATTAGAATCAGCATTTCCGCCTTGTGCTGATACTCTAATATCACCTGAATTTGTGAGGCTGTGATTACCTGTACCAAAAGCATACATGCCGTAGGCGAAGGCGTTGGCGTTGGCGTTGGTGCCACTAGAATCAGCATTTTCGCTTTGTGCTGTTACAGTAATATACCCTGAATTTGTTAATCTGTGATTACCTGTACCATTAGCATTCATGCCGTAGGCGTAGGCGTAGGCGATGGCTCCGGCGGCACTAGAATCAGCATTTCCGCCTTGTGCTGTTACAGTAATATACCCTGAATTTGTTAATCTGTGATTACCTGTACCATCAGCATACATGCCGTAGGCGTCGGCGCCGACGGCGGCGGCACTAGAATCAGCATTTCCGCCTTCAGCTCTAACAGCAATATCACCATAATTTGTTAGGCTGTGATTACCTGTATCATTAGCATACATGCCGTAGGCGTAGGCGTCGGCGTAGGCGTTGTTAGAATTAGCTGTTCCGCCTTCAGCTCTAATAATAATATCACCTGAATTTGTTAAATTGTGATTACCTGTACCACTAGCATACATGCCGTAGGCAAAGGCACGGGCGTTGGCTCCGCTTGTGACGGAGCTTATATTGCTTATGTCAATAGTTCCTGTATTTGTGAAGAAATAATCTATACTGCCAGTAGTGTGATAACCATACATACCAGCATAGGAATTAACATTAGTAAAAGGGGCAAGAAAATTATGCCCACCTAAAATATCTCCATTATTTGTGAGAAAAGAATCAGATGGAGATGCAAGCATACCACCTGTTGTAATGGTATTACCACTTGGATTTGTTGCCGTGATGGCAGAAGTTGTCAACATGGGACTTAATAAAAGCCCTGTGCCTAAAAAGGACGCTAATGCTAATGCGCCTAATTTATTAAGCATGTTGCACTTTTTTATTACTGCCTTATAACGCTTGAGGAGATTGCCAAGGGCATTTTTTGTTTGCATGGGGCTTGTCCTTTTTGAACTTCTTATATTTTAGTGAAAAATATCGTAGTAGTAAAATTTATGTGTGTCAATTTTGCAATTAATCTTTAGTTCAAAGCGCGAAACAGATGCTGGTCTAAATTGCCAAAACAAAAAAAGCCAGTCCTTTTCAAGACTGGCTTTTTTAACATGTAAGCATTTGAAATAATGGCGGAGGGGGAGTCCGTCCTTCCGTCATGATTAACTATCATGTTTTATTAGTTTTGTTTTGCTAAAAATAGCACTTAAAAAATAAAGTTGCCCAAAAAGTTACCCATCAAGAAACTAAGCCAATTCGAATCCTTTGTTGGGATTCGAATAAAAAAAGTCCATTCCTTCCACTTCTTCCCTACTATTTTTTTTCATGAAAATGATAATTTCCTTTATTTATGCGGAAATCCTGTCTTGATTTATCAATAAAAAATCAAGCTTATTAAATTAAAAAATGGGGTTGCATTACATTTTTTTTGTATTATACAAATATGAACTACAAAAAATATTTTTTTTAAGAGGTGACATTATGTTAAATATAGAATTTGAAAATACTGTTGAAGGTTTTGAGGACGAAGGTTTTGTTAAGCTTAAAGAGTTTATTAAAATTTTGAATATTTCAAGATCTACTTTTATTAATCTGGTAAATGAAGGTGTAATACCCAAACCTTTAAAACTTACTCCTAAAACTCACTTGTGGTCTAAAACTATTGTTAAAAAAACATTAGCATACTTTGAAGAAAAACAAGGTAATAAAAAACCATTGGGAACCGGCACTGAAGTTGATCCTTATAAAAAAGAAGTTGAAAATTTGCAAAGACAGCTTGAACTTTTGCAAGCTAAACAAAATAACTTTAGAGCAAGTAAGATGCAATAGGCAGGTGAAACTTTATGATTTCAGAAAATACCCTTATTTCAGAACTTAAAAAAATAGACTCTGCACTTTGTGCTGACCGTTATGTCATCTGTAATTCATACGGCGGACACAAACCTTTATTGTATAAAGATAACTGTCACAAAGATGATATTTTTGCACCTTCTCCATTGACCGGAGTTGGTGAAGTTTGGCTTGGGCATACTGTAAAGGAATTTGAGCAACGTAGCGTTAAGAAAGCTATTGTCAAAGTAAATCATTTTAAGAACGGTTTATCTTTAAGAGTATATCCTACTGCTAGTGTCGGTTACATTACAGTTGATGATATAAAAACACCGAAAAAGTACAGTTTAGCTAAAAAATATAACTTTGCGCTTAAGATAGAAACTTCAAAAAACAACTATCAAGGTGTTTTAAAGATACACTTGTCCCAAGATAAAAACAGGGAAGATGTTCTCTTTGCATTACGAGAAGTAGCGCAAGTGCTTAATTTTGCATTTGGCGATAAAAAAGTAAGCACGTCTTCACAAGTTTTCAGATATCCAAGCACATACAATAATAAGGATAAGCATAAAAGTGCTGAATATCCGCACGGCTTTATTGTCAAAAATAGGCATACGGAAAATGTTTTTTGCAAACGTACACAAAAGCTTTTTGAGGCAATACTTTCTCTTATTCAAAAAGGAAACTATGTAAAATTTAAGTCTAAGCATAGTGAAGAAAACAAAGCTTCTCCTGTGAAGAAAAAATTTGTCTTACCCTATATCCCATGTATTACATCTCAAGAAGATGAAAATTTTGTGTCATTGTTTACAGATAAAGCAAAAGCCGAGCATGTATACTATGCCCATGCAATAACCTTGGTGAAGGAACAAGAGGACAAAGCCCGAAGTAATAGGAATATTACTATTTTTCAAGGGCATATGCTTGACCGTTATCTTGCTACAAGACTTAAGGTTATTGGATATGATAAGGATAGTATCAAGACCATTATTTCTTGTTGTCACAGCTCATTAGGCGACACTATACGTTATAGATACAATGAAGCTAATAGGGCAAATGGTAAGTATACAAAAGCAAAAAGCCTTGCTTATGCCGAAAAAATTATCAATGAGACTTCTACTGATCATGTATTGGAGCCGTGACTTGTCAGGGGAAAAATGTGACTGGTGCAATGGCACAGGTCTACAAGATTGTCCCTTTGAGTATGGTGATTGTGGGCACTCTAGTTGCCCTGCTTGTGGTGGTAGAAATAAAGTCCCTTGCGACCACTGTAACGGCAGTGGGCACAAGTAGATTTTTTTCAGACACAAATAAACTCCAAGGGGGATATACCTCCCCCTTGGAAAATACACAATTTATATGCAATATTTATATGTTATACATGGGGAAAATCTGTTCGGCATAAATTAAGCCAAGTCATGGTCATCTCATACCTGCTGACAAGGTCTTACGATTTCTTCGTGTGACAAGGCTTTTTAGAGTTTTAATAGGTAAAGAATGTTTTACAGTGTCCAGCTTTTTAATTTTTCTTGGTTTTTCCAAAGGTTTGTGTATATGCCGTTTTTTTCTAAAAGCTCTAAGTGTTCTCCTTTTTCTTGTATCATTCCGTCTTTTAATACTAATATTTGGTCAGCTTGCTGAATAGTTGTGAGTTTATGAGCAATGACAAGGAGTGTTTTTCCTTGCAAAAGCTCTGTAAGGCCTTGTTGAATAAGTAATTCATTTTCCGGGTCAATAGATGCGGTGGCTTCATCTAAGATGACAATGGGAGCGTCTTTTAAAATAGCTCTGGCAATGGCAATGCGTTGCCTTTCACCACCTGATAAGCGTGAGCCTCGTTCCCCCACCATGGTGTCGTATCCATGTTCTAAAGAAATTATGAAATCATGGCAGTGAGCTTTTTGGGCAGCTGTGAACACTTCTTCGTCGCTGGCATGGGGTTTAGCAAAGCGAATATTGTTCATGACGGTGTCATTAAACAAATAGACATCTTGAAAGACCGCGCTGAATTTTGCATATAAATCTTCAGGGGAGTAGTTTTTAATATTGACCCCACCTATGCTAATTTCTCCAGCATTAACATCCCAAAAGCGCAAAAGTAAATTGCATATGGTTGTTTTTCCGCCACCAGATTGCCCTACAAGTGCGGTGACTGTTCCCTCAGGAATACTAAAAGAAATATCTGATAATGTTGTTTTTTCACCATAAGAAAAATGTACTTTTGAAAAAGTTATATTGTTGGCTGGAGATGATGTGGTGTTTTCCTGTATGGGAAGAGGGTTTACTTCAAAAATGGAAGAAATACGGCGCAAAGAGACCAGCACAAGTTTAAATACTGTCCAAAAGACTCCTAAATTTTGCAAAGGCTCCACAAAGCGATAGGCCATGATAAGGAAAAATATAAAAACTCCTAACTCTAAGCTTTGCTGTGATAAAAAGATACTTCCGCTCACAAGAGCAGCTATAAAAACCATATCCATGAAAGCAATAAAAACTTGTATCAATACACCGCTCTTAGCTTCAATGGCTAAAGCAATGCGTAAAAAACGCTCATTACCGTTCACATAAGGCCTAAATGCTGTACCTGTTCGATGCGCTCCTTTAAGCTCTGCAATGCCGTTAAAATATTCGAGCAAGGCAGTGTCAAGCTCGGCCACAGCCGCGGAATATTCTTTACTTTGCTTTTGAGAGGTTCGGGCAGCAAAAAAAGCAAAAGGGAGTGCCACCAGTACCGTGCCAAACATGGCTAAAGCCATGCGTACATCCATAAAAAGCATGGCTATACCAATAATAAGGGGAGAAAAAACGCATGCCACCAATTCATAAATATATAAGCCAAAGAAGGTTTCCGCATCAGCCATATTGCGCAGTAGAACACCGCTTAAAACGGAAGTGTTGTTTTTTCTAAAAAATGACAAAGGTAGATGGCGTAGATGATCACAAATACGCATGCGTAGGGATGCTGTACGAGCATATCCATGTTCCAAAGATGTACGTGTAAAAAGTAGCATGAAAATGCAGTATGCGTAAAAAAATACTACGAGCGCGAGTATGGCCCAAATGATGTGTCCAAAACTCTGTTGCATCTGAACAAGTGAATTGCTGATGGAAATATTTTTTAATATGAAATAAATAGAAAAGTAGGAGCTTATTTGTATTGCAAGCAAAACGGTATAAAGACCCAAGGGTACAGAAAAGCTTGTGAGTGAACTATTCAACACTATGCGTATATCTTTTAACATGATTTTCCCCCATAATTTAGCTAGGTAAGCTTTTTTCTTTTTTTGTGCTGATGGTCCACGAACGCGCAGTTTGTTGTGCTTCCCACAGTCTTGCATATATGGCATTTGCGGCAAGTAATTCGGTATGCGTTCCTTGTTCTGCAATTTTTCCATCATGTAACACAATGATGGAGTTGGCATTGGCAATGGAAGGAAGCCTATGAGCAATAACGATGACTGTCTTTTGACTGAGAAAAGCTGCTAAACTTTTCTGGATGGCCGCTTCACTTTCCGGGTCAGCAAAAGCCGTGGCTTCATCCAGCAACACTATGGGAGTATTACGCAAAGCCATACGGGCCAGCGCAAGGCGTTGTTTTTGTCCACCGGAAAGATGTACATCGCCGCCCCCACCAATACGAGTGTCATAGCCTGCAGGAAGCGAATCAATAAGTTCTTGGCAGCATGTCATGCGTATGGCTTCATCCATGTCTTCTTGCGTTGCACCTTCATTGCCAAGAAGTAAATTTTCTCGAACTGTTCCTGCAAAAATAAAAGGTTGTTGATATACGATGGAAAAAGCCTTTGAAAGTTCGCCATGGGAAAAGTCTTCAAGCTCAATGCCGCCCATCTTTATGCTGCCTGAGTCAAAATTTTCCATGCCGGCAAGCACTGCAGCCAAGGTGCTTTTCCCCGATCCACTGGGACCCACGATGGCTGTAACGGTGTGGGCTTTTGCCGTAAAAGATATTCCTTTAAGCACAGGAGTACCCGCATACGATGCGCAAAGGTTTTCCACTTGAATGTGGGCAGAAGTCATTTCTGTGCATTGCCTTGAGCCGCGTTTTTCCATGGGTAAGTTTAAAATGGCAGATACTTGAGTCCATCCTTGTATGCAGCGCATAAGAACGTGCATGAAGCGAACGATGCGGTTCATGGGTAGCAGTGAAGTTCCGCCCATGATGATGAAAAGAACTAAGTCTGGTAAGCGGATATTATTTGAAAAATACAAAGCTGTGCCTATGCATGCCAAGAGCGTTAGAGGCAGATTAATGCTAGCTAAAAAACGTACCCACTGCTTACTGTAAAATTGACAAGCTTCTTTTTCTAAACCATGCATACTGTCTATGGCTTTTTGCATACGCCCAAAGGATTCAACGCTGCGATTAAATAATTTTATTTCAGGCATGCCTTGAATAAATTCCACAGCATCGGCATGGAGTAATTTAAGAGCAGCTTGATGTCTCTCCATAACGTTATTGGCAGCCATTTGTTTATAGCTATACCCTTGGACGCAAAGGGCGACAATGAGCAGGAGTAATAACACAAGGGCTAAGTGCCAATTGAAAAACATAAGGCAAGTGATGGAAAGTAGCGGGAAAATAACAGCATAAACAAGGTCTGGTATGCTGTGTGAAACAAAACCTTCAACCTCACCAATGTCTTCCAAGAAAATCTTTTTGAGGCCACCTGTGCTTTGTGTGCTAAACCAATGGAGAGGGAGTTTGCCTAGGTGCTTCATGAGGGCAAAGCGCAATCCACGGCATAAAAGAAATGCAGCCTTATGTCCCAAATACGACGAGCTTGCACGAAAGGCGCACCCTAAAAAAACTGCACCAATAACCAAAATGGTAAGATGCCAAGGAAAATCTTGTAAGGTGTTGTGTGAGTCAAAGAAATTCAGAATGTACCATGCCGCTAAAAGGGGGATGGGATACATGCATGCTGCCAAAGCTGATAAAATGGCAGAGCATACCGTTAGGTAAGGCGCTCCTGGAGCCAGCGTATTTATTTTTTGATACTTTTTGCGGATGGACATAGATACTCCAAAGGTAATTTAGGAGTATAATTGCAACAAAAAAAAATCGTGTATAGTGCCAGCAAAAAAAAGAGTGAAAAAAAATAAATAGGGGGTGTTTTGTCGTAAGCTACACCCCCAGCATATATTGTATGAGTTTTTATTTGTTTATGCTTGTGGCATGGAGACTCACCGATTTTGGTGTAACGGCATAGCACTTTTTGAATGCAGCTATGAAATGACTGATATTTGAATATCCAATTTCATGAGCACACTCACTCACATTGCATTTAAGGTTCGATAATAAATTGTGTGCATGAGCCATTTTGCACTGATGAATGTATTGCGCCATGGTAGTAGAGTATACAGATTTGAAGAGCTTATCAGCTTTAGAGAGGCTTAAAGCGTATTTTGTGCAAATGTTTTTCACAGAAGGAATATCTAAAAAATTCTCCTCGATATACAGTTTCATTTCTCGTGCTCGTTTTTTGTCGTACTCATAGATGCAAAGGGGAATATCCTTTTTACAAAGTGGTGCTTCAGAAAAAATATTTGTTAAAAGCTCTAAAGCCTTACTACGAAATGTGAGCAGGTTATTATCTAAATTTTCATCAAAAAAATACTGTGCCATAGTCAGTATTTTAGGTGTTAATAGGTGAGTAAAGGTTTTTTGTATTCCACTTTCTGTGCTTAAATTCGTCATTTTATCTTTGAGAAATTGTACCGAAGTATCACCTAAATAAGATCTTAGGGTATCTTCCTGTATATACAAGGTAATATAGGTATACGACTTTTGCTCAGGGGAGTGGATTTTAAAGTAAGAATTTTTCCAATATCCCAATAAATAGCTATTTTTTTGAAATAAAATGGTGTGCGCATTTGTATAGTTTGGAGATGTGCTCAGTGCATAATCGCACGTTCCGTCTAAAACAAGATGCGCCGTAAAAAAAGGTATATCTGCATGAAGTGGCATATAAATAGATCTTTGAACATGCAAATTTTGGCACATACCAAAGTAAAATCCTGGGAGGGGTTCAAAGAGTATGCCTTCTCCAGGTCCATCCTCTGGGGTGTTTAGCTTAAGAGGGTTTTCATGAGCTTTATTTTGTGAGCAAAATTTCCCCAATTCAGAAATACTAAAATGCTTTTTATCCATGTATTGCTACTCCCAAGAGTGTAGACAGATCTATAATTAAGATGTGTGCTACACAGTATATCTTGCAAATTATGAAAATGAACATTAACTTCATTTTTTGGGAAATGCAAATAATATATCTTGGCTTGTGCGTATGAGTAATTCGTATTTTATTGATATTATAATGAAATATTTCGCCGAGCTCTGTTTTTTTTGTGTGTGAAACTATTTTAATACATGATAAGATAATGATAAAAAGTAATTTTCCCGTAAAAAAATACGAATTTTGAGTAACGCCTATGTATTTTTTTCCTATATTGCAAAGTTGTAGCAATACAATTTAACATGCAAAGGATTTGATTATGAGAAAGAAAGTACTTGTTCTGACAGCTCTTTTTGCTTTAGGACTTAACTGGGGAGGCGGCTCACACGTTATGGCGGTAGAAATGCCTGCTGATAATGAGCCTAGTCTTTATGAATTACCGTCCATTACTGTAACAGCCGATAAGCGCACAACCTTGGCGCAAGAAACGCCCATGCCCTTAACTGTGCTTACTGCACAAGATATTGAAGATAAAAATGTCAGAACAGTTAAAGATATCCTTAAGCTTGTTCCCAACGTTTCCGTGGCTACCGGTTTAGGCAATCAAAATTTTACAACGTTTCGAGGCTCGACCACAAGTCTTATGACCGAAGCTAGTCCCATTGAAGTGTATGTGGATGGCGTTCCTGTGAATTCAACTTTTGGTATGGATTCCCCTTTGTTAGATATAGAAAGGGTAGAGGTTTTGCGGGGTGCTCAAAGTACTATGTATGGAAAAAATGCCATAGGGGGTATTGTAAATATTATCACTAAAAGGCCCACCAATGAGTTTCATGGTAAGGTAAAAACCTTTGGTGAAAGTTACTCTGGCTATGGTTTAAGCGGCATAGTAAATGGCCCCATTGTGGAAGATTTGTGGTACTTTTCCCTTGCGGCCTCACACGCGGCAAAGCAAGATTGGACGGATGCAAAATATGGTGACAAGCAAGATGGCATCGATACCATAACACAGGTTAAGGGGCAGATGCTTTTTACTCCCAGTGATTCCACAGAGTTTGCACTTCATGCCAATTATAATGCCAATCGCGAAAATTACATTCCCTATATTTTAGGTGATTCATATACAAAAAATTCCCCCACCCGCCCCGGAGATGAGCAGTCAAGCGATGAGGTGAACTTAGCTTTTACAGGTCATGTGGAATTTGATTCCGTTATTTTTGATAGTGTTACCACCTATCATTATGAAGACTTTGAATACCGTCAACATGCTCAAGAAATGTGGGGGCCTTTAACTGCAGTCATGGGTATAGATTGGCTTTGGGGCGGTAATATTAGAGAAAAATATGAAGCAAGCCAAGAGTTTCGTTTAAGTTCTCCGGAAACAGAATCCGGATTTGCCTGGCTTGTGGGTGTCTATGGTGGATATGGGAGTTATAATGCGCATTTGCATCAAGAAATGGACGCAATGACAAATCCTTTTGCTGCGCTCTTTGATCAAGATACGTTTTTTGCGCAAGAAACCTATGAGTTTGCTCCCTTTGGACAGGTGGTTATTCCAGTAAGTGATGCTTTTAAAATAACAGCTGGTTTGCGTTGGCACTATACAGAACGCTTTGCCACAAGAGAAGGTCTTGTAAATACACTCACTCCTAGCTTCACTGTGGCAAGTTCTACAAGCTCTAGTGATATTAGAAAGAGCTGGAGTGAGCTTTTGCCTAAATTAGTGCTAAGTTATGATATCACCGATGATCATATGGTATATGCCAGTCTTAACCGTAGTTTTTTACCGGGTGGCTTTAATTACACCACTGATTTAGGCGAAGATGGTGTTTTTGACTCTCAAACCGCCTGGAATTATGAAATTGGTGCCAAAACAGCGTGGTTGAATAATCGTCTTTTCATTAATGTAGCAGCTTTTTATACGGACTTTAGTAATCTTCAGTCTCTCACTGTGAATCCTGTTACTCAAGAACGTATTACTGATAATGCTAAGAAAGCAACTGCTTATGGCGTTGAAATTGACGTAACGGCAAACCTTATGGAAGGTTTAAATGTGTTTACAGGTTTTGGTTATACACATGCTCAGTATGATGAATTTTTTACCTACGATGGTACCACAGGGGCTAAAATATCTTACGATGGTAATAGAATTGAATTTGTGCCGGAAGTTACGTTAAATGTGGGCTTTAGATATAACCATGAGAGCGGATTTTTTGCCACAAGCACAGTATACTATACAAGCGATTTGTATTGGGACGCTGGCAATGCCCACAAACGTCAAGGCGTTGCCACAGTGGATGCCAAAATAGGGTATCAGGGCGAAAATTTCGAAGCCTATGTATACGGGAAGAATATTTTCGATGCCGAATATCTTGCATATTACTACCCTGCAAGTAATTCAGGTTTCACAGCACAGCCCCAAACCTTTGGTATTGAGCTTGCGTATAAATTCTAAAATTGCCTTTGGACATAGGGAGAAGCAACATAATGTAGCGTAGCTTTAATAATACGTTCTAACACTAGGGACAAAATGTAAAAGGGGAGCTTTTAGTTAAAAAGTTCCCCTTTTATATGTAAATGGTTTGAAAGACAAATACTTCTCTTGTAACTTTACTGTTTACTGCGTAAGGCTGAAATGATTTCTATGCGTGAAGCCTTAAATGCAGGGTAGCCTCCTGCCACTATGCCGCATAAAAGTGAAATTGCAATGACACCAGTAACTACCGTTATATTGTAATAGGCTTCTATAAATCCGGTTTGAGAAAGAGCATAGACGAATAATAGACCAAATATACTGCCTCCAAGGCCGCCAAGTCCGGATATGAGTCCGGCTTCGCACAAAAATTGCTGTAAAATAACTCTCGCTGGTGTTCCCACAGCTCGGCGAATGCCTATCTCTGCCCGCCTTGAATGTACCATGAGTGTCATAACGGAAAAAATACCCAGTGTCCCAATGCTAAAGGATATGCAAGCTCCGATAAATCCTAAAAGACTCATAAGTTCAAAAGCATTGACCACCATATCATCCACGTTTTGTGCTGTAGAAATGGTAAAATCACTCATGGTATTTGCTCGTATATTGTGTAGTGCTCGCAACAGGTTTTCTAGGCTCAATTGTATATGTATAAAGTCTGCTTTATTAAAGAGTTGAATCCAAAAGCCGTCCACATGGTCTTGAAAAGATAATCTAGACATAAGTGTTGGTAGGGGCAAGAAGACCATTTCATCAAGATTTGTACCTGCGCTGTCCGCCCCAAGAGGGTGGAGCACTCCCAGCACCTTAATCTGACTATATTCAAATCGAATATGCTTCCCAAGGGCTTTTTCTGCTTTGCCAAATAAGCGTGTGGCCAAGGCATGGCCAAGTACGCATATGCGGGCTTGCTCTTTTTCTTCATGTGCAGAAAAAAAACGACCCGCCAGAGGAATATAGCCTCGAGAGATTGCAAAATCACTTGTAACACCAAGGAGTTGACATGTGGAGGATATACCTCCATTAAAAATCTGGCCTTCTTTTAAAATATAAGGAATCCCTTGAGCCACAGCGGGAAATGTCTTGACGATATATTCTAATTCCTGAGGTGTTAAGGTGGCGGCTCTGTGCATGTTTGGGGCATATTGTGTTGTACTTTCTAAAGGAGGGTGAGGAACATGCCCATGCTGTTGCGTCAAATTTTGCATGGCATCGTTTGCTCGTGAAAACAAAAGCTGCTCCGGTGTAATGGTTATGATGTCAGCGCCAAGATTTTTAGCCTTTTTTTCAATTCCTTGTGCTAAGGCACCAAGTATGTGGATTACTGCGGTAAGCAGTAAAGCCCCCAAAAAAACTCCAAGAATAGAAAGTATGGTGCGTCCTTTGGAGCGTGAAAGATTTTTTGCAGCAGTGCGAAAGGTTCTTAAGAAAAGCGAATGTGTAGATGTGTGAGGGGACATTATGCTTCATCCTTAAGAGCTTTAATGGGAGAAAGTCTTGCTGCCATTTGGGCAGGGCGCACGGCGAATACAAGTCCTATACCCGCTGAGCCCAGAAAGGCTATACCAAATAAAAAACCTGATAAGGAAATGTGGAGCAGATCAAAACGTTCAAGGATGGTAGAGGTTAAAATACCCACTATAAGTCCGCCAATGGCTCCCATGAAG
Organism: uncultured Desulfovibrionaceae bacterium; assembly: GCA_964370835.1. Taxonomy (GTDB): domain Bacteria; phylum Desulfobacterota; class Desulfovibrionia; order Desulfovibrionales; family Desulfovibrionaceae; genus CAYJAD01. The sequence continues at coordinate 11,525 of CAYJLO010000033.1, read as the reverse complement.
CAGATTATAAGGGCTTCCCATAAAAATTCTGCTAAAATATCTATATGTTTTGCCCCTAAAGCTTTTTTCAATCCAATTTCGCCTTGTCGTTCAGCTATGGATATATGAAAAAGGTTTGCCAACACAAAACCGCTGACAAAGATGGCTGTGATTACAGTTAAACCAAGAAAAATGAGGACACCGCCTTTTAAAAAAGTTATGAATGCAAGAACATCTCCTGCAGTAAAAAGGATGAAGTCATCAGCTATGGGCGAGGGTAAGGGCGGAAGGTTGTGGTTAGCTCGCATAAGTGAACGCACGGTTTCCACATATTGAGGCATATTCTCCAAAGGGCTATTGGGAGCAAAGCTTACTCTTATTTGGAAGATATGTTCCGGAGAAAAATCAAAGCGGCGCATCATGGTGGTTATGGGCATAACAACTCTATCATCTATTTCTACGCCGTCTGAAGCAATGCCCGTGGATTTTAAAATGCCTATGACGGTGAAAGGTACACCAAGAACAGAAACTCTTTCTCCAAGGGGGTTTTTTGTACCAAAGAGCTTTTCTGCGGTGATGCTCCCCAAAAAGCATACAGTGCGTGCATTTGTGACATCGTCAGTGGTGAAATCTCGCCCTTTCACCACAGGCCATGACCATGTTTTTCCATGCTCTTCTTCTGTTCCACCCAAAGAATCTGCCGCATGAGATTTTCCATTGCCACTGACGATGGCACCCATGGAGTATAAAAAAGGCGCAACTTTAATAACGCCTGGAATATTTTCGCGCAGGCTATACACATCCTCCCACGTGAGGGTGAGTGCATTTTTACCAAGGCTTTGGCCTGTGGCGTCACCACTCATAATATTTACCGCTGTGGGGCCAAAATACGCTGCAATTTCCTGCGCTTTACGTTCTGCACCTTCCATGGTGGCTACAATGATAGTTAATGATGTCACTGCGAGCATGACAGCGCAACACGTAAGCAAAGAACGTAGCATAGAGCGCTGAAGAGAGCGAAAGGCCAGTAATAGAGCTCGAAAGACGCGGCGCACAAACTCGCCACCCCTTTCATATTTCTGGTATAAGTAGTCCATTTTTCACTCGAATACGTCTTTTAGCTGCTTTGGCAACGTCGGGATCATGCGTTACCAATATGATGGTGGTGCCTTGTTTGTTGATAGTTTCAAAAACATTTAAAATTTCAACACTTGTTTCTGAATCCAGTTGACCTGTGGGCTCATCAGCCAGAAGGAGGTCTGGATTATTAAACAAAGCTCTAGCAATGGAAACACGCTGTTGTTGCCCGCCGGACAGTTGTGCCGGGGTATGGTTTTGCCAATCAGCAAGACCCACTTGGCTTAGTAGGTCTTTTGCTCTAGAGCGTAAAGCATGTAAGGGAGCCTTTGAATACATACCGGGAAGCATGACATTTTCTAGTGCTGAAGTCTTAGGCAGAAGATGAAAACTCTGAAATACAAAGCCAATAAAACGGCTTCGTAATTGACTGGCTTGGTCATCGCTTAGGTCACAGACGTCTTGATTATTAAGCAAGTAAGAACCGGAGCTTGCCTTATCAAGCAGGCCTAGGATGTTGAGCAAAGTGGATTTTCCGGAGCCGGAAGCTCCCACAAGGGCCAGATAGTCACCTTTATGCACCTTAAGAGAAGTATTTTGTAAAATAGTATGCGTGCCGGCATGTTGGGGATAGCTTTTAGATATCTCTGACAGGGCGACTATGGGGATATTTTTATTCATAGTTTTCATGATTTTTTTCTTGTAATGCGGTGGGCATTGTAGGCGGAACTGTAACGTCAGTTGCTACCAAGTCACCCTCTTGTAAGCCTTCGAGTATTTCTGTGTAGCTATCACCTTTCAGCCCGGTGCTTATGTTAATGGGGATACTCTTTCCCTGAGAATCAACTTTAAATAAAAACCTTTGTGAGCCTATCCATTTGAAAGCTTCATTGGGTAAACGCAAAGCCTTATCCTTGGTGCTAACCACCACGTTGCAGCGCGCTGTCATTTCAGGTCGTAGCAGTAAAGCCGTTTCAGAGTTAAGATGTACTAGTGCCCTATAATACACTATATTGTTTCGTAATTCAGGGCTTGGATGTATTAAGGCAATGGTGCCAGAAAAAGCTTTTTTGGGGTAGGCTTCTACACTAAAGCGTATTTCTTGCCCCGCAGAGACTTCACCAATATCGTTTTCGTCTATATAGACACGCAATTCTAGTCTTTCCAAATCAAGCACAGTGATTAAGTCCACAACTTGTAAACCGGCAACCACCGTTTCGCCCTCTTGAGCCGTGATATTGCTCACTGTACCGTCAATGGGGCTTACAATTTTTGCATAGGAAAGCTGAATGGCAGCAGCATTTTTTTGCGCTTTTACTTCTTCTAAATTGTGAAAAAGCTGTTCCTTAATGAGTTCATACTCTTTTTCCAAGCGATTTTTGATTGTAGTATTAAGGACTACTGTCTTTTTTGCTGCTTTGTATTCGTGCTCAGCTCGATTGAAGTCCATGGCTGTGGCAGCATTTTCAGGGCGTAGCTTCTTATACATATCGTGCAATTCTTGCGTATATTTTACTTGGCTTGTGGCAATATCTATTTGAGCTTGTGCTTCAATAATTCTTTTAGGGTATGTTGCTTCATGTAGGTGCAATTCTTTTTTTAGTCCTTCTAAAGCAGCAGTCAGCCTGTTGTACTCTTCTTGTTGCTCTCTAGAGTCCAATTCGGCAATAAGTTGTCCTTTTTTTACAATATCCCCTAAACGCACATGCAGTTTTTCAATGACACCTGTGAAGCGTGAACCGGTTTTAACTTCTGCTCCTTCGGTGGGTTTAATAAGTCCTGTGGCATAAAGGGTGCGTTCTATTTTTCCTTGTGTAATGGGAGCAGAACTTTTTATTGTAATGCTTTGCTGATCTGATGTGGAGTTCATATACCAACATGTGAAGAAAAGGATTACACATATTACACTGGCAATTATGTATTTTTTCTTATGTTTTTTTATGGAAGTAATCATTGTTATACTGCTTTTTTTTCAATCCAAAAGGTTTTATAGACTCGAAAACCCAACATTATTGAAACGACTGTTAAGCCAATGGAAAGAGCAATCCACCAGCCTTGAATTCCCAAAAATGATTGCGATACACGTAAGCCAAAGGGGAGGGGCATACCTGAAATGACATAGCCAAGGGGTATGCAAAATAACCAATATATACTGGATGTAATGAGGAAAGGTGTTACGGTATCTCCAACGCCACGTAAAATTCCAATGAAGCAGATTTGGATGGCATCGCTAAACTGAAAAAAAGCGGCAACTTGAATGAGGCCTGCGGCAACAAATATGACGGCGATATCTTGAGTTAAAAATGCTGCAAGTTCTGGGGCTGCAAAAAACATGATGCCCGAATAGGCCACTCCAATGAAACTAGCCAATGTTGCAATGCCCACTACAGCTTGACGGAGTGCTTGGACATTGTGCTGTCCATGGAGTGTGCCTATGCGAATGGATGAAGCAAGGCAAAGGGCGGATGGTGTGGCAAAGAAGAACATCATACAACTGAAGGTCACCTGATGTGCTCCTAGGGCAACAGCTCCACTGGTGCTTATAAAGAACGATATTACAGAAAAGATTAAAAATTCAGAAGTAATGCTAACTCCTATGGGAATGCCAAGTTTAGCCAATTGAATGATGTCTTCGCGTTTGGGTAGGGACAAGTGAGTAAAAAACTTTTGCGTAGCCTGCACAGGATTCCATGTAATATACCCCGCAAGCATAAGGAAAAATGCGCACATGCCAAGGGCAGTGGCAACTCCACACCCTGCAATACCAAGTTTAGGCATGCCAAGGTTGCCAAACATAAGCCCATATTTAAAAAGGACATTAAAGCAGACCGTAAGTACGGACATCACAGTTACCGGAAAAACTTTTCCTTGGGCTTCACAATAAAAACGCAAGGTCGCTGCCATACCTGCAAATGGTAAGCCCCACATAAGGCTTTGCAGATATGCTTGGGTAGGCTTAATAAGTTCTCCTGTAACGCCGAACCAAGCAATATTTAAGGAAAGCACATACGTAATTGCCAAGGATAGGATCCCCAAACTTAAGCCAAACCAAAGTCCTTGGTGTGCTGTTTTACGTCCTTCTTCCATATTTGCGCAACCTATGTGCTGAGAAACTGTTACAAGCACACTTACAAGTACACCTATAACAAACATATATATAGGTAACCATAGAGCCACTCCAAGAGCTACCCCTCCAAGTTCAGCAGTGCCAAGGCGTGCGGCGAAAGCCGTATCTATAACTCCATTGATAATATTGGCGTACTGTGAAATGAGAATAGGCCCAAATAAAGGCAAAATGCTTGGTAACTCACGACGAAATGCCGTTGGAAAAGATATCTTACTTAGTGCTGTCACAAAAAAATCTCCTTGCTGTATAGGGTGCTCATAATTTGTAATATACATCAAGGCAGTAAAATGCTTTACCCAAATTATTTATTTTTTTACTCAATTTCTATAGACAATTAAAAATATGAGTAAAATTTACTCAAGCAATACATTTATATTAAATTGCTGTCTTCATAAAAATAGAGATGTTCTCAAATCAGAATATATTCTTTGTTTTGTAAAATAGCTCCAAGGGGGATATACCTCCCCCTTGGAAAATATACCCTTTTATGTGCGTAAATTGCACTACACATTGTAAAAAAATGCTGTTCTGACACAAATTAATCTAAGTTATGCTTAAATTTTATTTATTAGAAAGATGCCCCGTGTGTGGTGAAAAGCCGCAAGAGGGCTTTTTTACATTTTCGCCGAAAGTAAAAAAACAAATATGCCCGCAAAGTACATGCAAGGCGCATGTATATTTAACGGATATTCTCCGATTACACGAGCAAGTGACAGATTTTGGAGATTGTTCACCAGCCATAACTCGCTTTATGAATGTGACTGAGCACTTGCTCATGGCTAGTCTAATTTATATGCTTTATCGTCAACAACCGGAAACCTTGTCACGTATGGCTTTTATGATTGACGGCCCTTTGGCTATTTTTGGCGAACCTGCTAAATATCATACGCGTCTTATGGGTTTTTATCAGTATGTTTACCAAGATTTGCAACAAAGAGGTTTACAAGCCCCCATTATTTTAGGTTTGCAAAAAACGGGACAGCTTGTAGAACATGCACATGCTGTGGAGCGTTACCTTGAGCCGGGATCTTTTTTGTTGGTAGACGATGCATACCGAGAAACCTATGTACGAATGAATGACAAAAATAATAAAAATTTTGGCCATGAAACATACTATGGGCAGGATTTCATTTATAAGACGGACTCGGGGCGTATCTTTGTTTTTGCTATACCGTATCCTTTTTTACAAAAAGACGCTCCTCATATTTTTGCTCAGAAAAAAACAGATATGAATGTATATAAAGAAACTTTGTCGCAAGCTTTTGCTATTATAAATTATTTTCAATGTGATTTGTATAAAGATGCTACCGTGCCCATAGCTTTAGCACACAGACATGCCTCCATAAGTTTAGTGCCTGGTGGTAAGGTGCTCGATGTTATTAGTAGAACAAGTATGAAGTCTGGAAAATAGCATGGCTTTTTACTCACCATTGCGCTACCCTGGAGGGAAAGGAAAACTAGCACCTTATATTTCTGGTATAATAGATGTAAATGCTTTTCATAGACATACGTATGTAGAGCCGTATGCGGGAGGGACAGGCGTAGCTTTGTATTTACTCTTAAATAATAAAGTACCCAAAATCATTATAAATGATGTAAATTTTCATATACATGCCTTTTGGCATGTTGTGTTATATGAGACTGATCAGCTTTGCACGTATATAGAAAATACTCCAGTAACCATGCAAACTTGGCACGAGCAAAAAAACATATACGCGCAAGGGGACGCTGTGTCGTTTTTGCAAGCTGCTTTTGCAACTTTTTTTCTCAATAGGGCTAATAGATCGGGTATTCTTTCTGGGGGAGTTATTGGAGGACAAGCTCAAACAGGTAAATATAAAATTGATGCACGCTATAATAAAACTGCGCTTATTAAACGCATTCAAGATATTGCAGCAAGAAAAGATAGCATCACCTTATATAATGAGGATGCGTTAATTTTATTACAAAAGTTACGTCTTTTCCGAGAAGAGAAATTCTTTTTTTATTTTGACCCGCCGTATTTTGAAAAAGGCTGTTTGCTCTATCAGAATAGTTATAATGGACAAAATCACTGGGATTTAGCTGTGGAAATTAAAAAACTTTCACATCCGTGGTTGGTAACGTATGATAGGCAAGATGAAATTTTTGAAATGTATGATGGAGCAGCATTTACCAAATTTAGCATAGGTTATTCTGCGCATGTAACGCGTCCTCGAGGGTTGGAAGTGATGTTTTATAAAAACTTGCAGTTGCCTAAACTTCCTTTGAATAGTGCGAGTCAAACTAAATCTAAAGCTTAAGATAAAACACGAGGCTTCCATGCTACCTAAAGGAATTTATGAACAAGTCATCAATACACTCATTGCGCGGCAACTGCGTGAAGGGAAAGATCTTGTTCAAAAAAGCGCCTTAGACATGGAAGAAAGCCCTAGAGTTTTAGCCCTATACTTGTCTGAACTCATTGAGAGTAGCTTAAAAAATATAAAGGACACGCATAGAAGCGACGGTAGAAAAAGTCGTCATGAGCAAATTACTTTTGTAAATAAAATAGTGCGCCTCATTCAAAGTGAGCTTGCTGAGGACGCCCTACAAGAGCTTTGCGTTGAAGGGGAGGGGGAACAGCTTCTCGCCATTTATGACAAAACAAGTGTTCAGCCTAGTAGCGGGCAAAATGTAAAAATACTACGACCTGAAACTTCCTTAGCCATGAGTTCACTTTTTACGGGGGCTGTGCATGAACCCAGTTTGTATTCTGAGCTTAAAAAGGAAATTCTTTCAAGTCAGCGTATTGATATGCTTGTGTCTTTTATAAAGTGGAGTGGTTTGCGCCTGATTATGGAAGAGTTACGTTCTTTTACGCAAAATGGCGGAAAGTTACGTATAATAACCACTTCTTATATGGGGGCTACAGATATAAAAGCCATAGAAGAATTGCGCGTCCTGCCGCAGACAGAAATCAAAGTTTCCTACGATACTAAGCGCACCAGATTACATGCTAAATCTTATGTGTTTCATCGTGATACGGGCTTTACAACGGCCTATATTGGCTCGTCTAATTTGTCTAATGTAGCTATTTCCAGTGGGCTTGAGTGGAATATCAAGGCTGCAATAAAGGATTTACCTTCTACGCTACAAAAAGTTTGTGCTACTTTTGAGGCGTATTGGAATTCCCCAGAGTTTGAGATCTATTCAGAGCAAGAGAAAGTACGTTTAGCGCAAGCTTTAAGAGCGGAAAAACATATTGTAGAAAGTGATACTTCCAGATTTTTCTTTGATGTGCGCCCTTATCCGTACCAAGAAGAAATATTGAATAAATTAGAGGCTGATAGAAAAATACGTCAGCAGTATAAAAACCTTGTGGTGGCGGCCACAGGTACGGGCAAAACTATTATTTCAGCTTTTGATTATAAGAGATTTTGTCAAGAAAATCCGCAAAAGAAAAACACACTTCTTTTTATTGCGCACAGAGAAGAAATTTTAAAACAAAGCTTAGAGTGCTTTAGAGCTGTGCTCAAAGATTATAATTTTGGTGAGCTTTTTGTGGGGAGCGCGCGTCCTTCTTCTTTAGAGCGTCTTTTTATGTCTGTGCAGACCTTTAATTCGCAGAAAATTGTTCTCAAAACAGCATCAGACTATTATCAATACATTGTTATAGATGAATTTCACCATGCTGCTGCACCTAGTTATCAAGAAATACTCCAACACTATACGCCGCAAATTTTATTGGGTCTTACCGCCACCCCGGAGCGTATGGACGGAAAAAATATTTTGCAGCATTTTGACAATAGTATTGCCGCAGAAATTCGCTTACCTGAAGCTATAGATAGAAAGCTTTTAGCACCTTTCCAATATTTTGGAATTACCGATACTGTAAACTTAGATTCTCTCACGTGGGCTAAGGGCGGCTATGATAGAAGCGAGCTTTCTCGTATTTATACTTTTGATCAAGCCATTGCTCGAAAAAGAGCGCACATGATACTTGCCTCTGTGTATAAATATGTGACAGATATTCAAGATGTTAAAGGTTTGGGATTTTGTGTTTCTGTGGAACATGCGCATTTTATGGCAGAGCAATTTAACGCGCAAAATATACCTAGCCTCGCTTTATCTGCTCAGTCTTCACCTGAAGAGAGAAGGCTTGCTAAAAGTAAACTTTCAAAAGGGGAGTATCGCTTTATATTTGTGGTGGATATTTATAATGAAGGTGTGGATATTCCAGAAGTTAATACCATTTTATTTTTGCGCCCTACAGAGAGTTTGACCGTATTTTTACAACAACTGGGGCGTGGTTAACGCCTTGCTGATAATAAAGAATGTCTCACGGTATTGGATTTTATAGGGCAAGCCCATAAAAAATATAGCTTCGAAAGTAAATTCATGTCTTTGCTGAGTCAAACGCGTAAAGGCCTCGTACAAGAAATACAACAGGGCTTTCCTTCCGTTCCCAAGGGCTGTTTTATACAGTTGGAAAGAGTGGCGTCTGAGTCCATACTGCGTAATATAAAAAACTCATTATATACTAAAAATGGACTTACAGCGCGTGTGGCAACCTTTGAGGAGGATAGTGGCCTTACGCTAACTCTAAAAAATTTTGTGACCTATCATGCTATAGATATACGGCAAATTTATAAAAATACATCTTTTTCTAGGCTTTGCGTAGAGGCTGGACTTCGTCCTCATTTTGATGAAACCTTAGAAAAAATAATAACATCGGCTTTTTCTCGAATTTGCGCCTTTGACTCTCGGCGTTTAATTACTTTCGCCCTTCAGCATTTGCCCCAGATTGAGCAGCTTAAGCTGACAGAAGAGGACACGCGTTTGCTCAATATGCTTCAATTCACTATTTGGCAAAAATCCTATGAAGAATGTGGTTTTTCTGATTGCAAGCAAGGATTTATACAGCTTAAATCTTCTGTTACACTTTTTAATGAGTTGTTGGAATTGTTAGAATTTTGCTATGAAAAAATCGACTTTATAGATGAAGAGGTTAATTTTGGTTTTGCATGCCCCTTGGATTTGCATTGTTCTTACACTCGTAACCAAGTGCTCGTGGCACTGGACTTTATGAAGCCCAATTCCATGCGTGAGGGGACAAAATATTTTGAAAATAAAAAGTGTGATGTTTTTTTCGTGACGCTTAATAAATCGGAAAAGGATTATTCACCCTCCACCATGTACGAGGATTACTCCATTAACGACACGCTTTTTCACTGGCAAAGTCAAAGTACTACCTCTGTAGACTCACCCACGGGCAAAAGATATTGTCATCATAAGAAAATGAATTCAAAAGTAGCCCTTTTTGTAAGAGAATTCAAAAAAGATATGGCAGGTACAGCGCCGTATACCTTTTTAGGGCTTGCAGACTATGTGAGTCATGAAGGCTCTAGACCTATGAGTATTATTTGGAAGCTTCAGTGTTCCATTCCTGCAAAGTATCTCAAGAAAACAAGTAAACTTATGGTGGGGTAGGCTTACTAATGGATTCTCTCACTTTTTGACATAGTACCGAATATGGCTTATATTTAGTACAACAAAAGGAGGCTCTATGCAGCTCAATAAAGACATAAAGCCCATAAGCTATGTAAAAGCTAATACTGGCAAAGTTTTAGAACAAGTGAACACTTCTGGCCCCATGGTTATCACCCAAAATGGTGAAGCATCCGCAGTGCTTATGGGGGTCAAAGATTATGATAATTTACAAGAAAGCCTTGCTCTTTTAAAAATTCTTTCCCTCGGTAACAAAAGTATGGAAGAGGGGAAAGGCGTTGCCGCTGAAGACGTATTTCAAGATTTGCGCGCGCGTATAGCTGAAGAAAAGGCGCGTCAGAATGGTTAATTTACCACAGGCTCACGTGTTCACGTCACCTGAGGCGCGTGCAGACTTGTTGTCTATTTTTGAATATTTACTCAAAGAAGAAGGAGTAGAGCTAGCTGAGAAAACAGTACTTGAGCTCGAAACCAGTATTCTTTCTCTGTGCACTCTATCTGAACGTGGTAAATACCCCCCAGAACTGCTTGCAGAGGGCATTACGCTCTTTCGTGAAATTCAATGCAATCCTTGGCGTATTTTTTATCGCGTCTTAGACAGTGAAGTATGGGTACTTGCCGTACTGGATGGGAAAAGAAATATTGTTTCTTTACTACCGCAATGGCTACTGCAGAGATAGTGCCGAAGTGTGTAAGGTAAGGTGTCCATCATATCTGCGATGGTGCGGTGAGACGGCGTTATGCTGCTGGGCTGAAAAACTTTCATGAGCTGTATAAGAGCAAAGTAAACACTTGGGCTCTTTTTGATAATACAGGAGATAAGCCTCATCTTTTAGACGAAGGCGAGAATATATAGTAGGTGCATTATGAATCAAAAAAAGAATATATCAAAGGAAACGAGAGCTCTTTTTGATGCCGCCACCAAGGGGTTAGAGCTTGCTCGTCTTGAAGCTCGTAAAATTGCCATACAAACCAACACCAATTTAATTGTGTATGACCGTGAAAAGGGCATACAGAAGATACCAGCTTCGGAATTGGCTAAGGGATAAAAAGGGTAAATCTCACGTAGGGCAGAGGGGCATTCCATGACCCAAAATACTGTCTAAATCATGGCTGTGAAAAGCAATTCCCATGACCCAAATATGACCCAAAATATTTTTTGCCCTTGGTAAATGTTTGAAATCATAGACCGCATGCACGCCATGCACAGACGTGAAAATGCGAGAAAATGGCGGTAGATTTTATTTTTAAGCGTGTTGTAAGTGTTTATTTTATAAGAAATTTTGTGAAATAGAATTTATCTAACCGTCTGAAGTATAAATGTTAATTTTATAGCATAGGTTTCTATGTCCTTGGTAGTCATACCTTTGGCGTACATGGAGAGGATTTTCTCTTCAATGTCGCTGGTCAGACTTGTTTGGTGCTTTTTTACAAGCTGAGGCTCAAAGTCACCATGCCTATCACGGGGAATTTTTACTTCTAACTCTCCGTAACTGCTTTTTAAGTTCTTTTTAGAATAGCCGTTTCTGCTATTTTCAGAGGCCTTATTCTTATGGTAATACTTGCTGTAACCCAGCTCGTCATCAAGCTCGGCATCAAGACCATTTTCAAGCACTGGACATCATATCCTTAAACAAGGTATGAAAATCACTAGCGTCTTTCAAATCCAATCCTTGAGCTAGTTCAAGTAATTTCTTCTTTTTGGCCTGTTCAGCAGCACGTTCTTCTGGGCTTAATTTGTACCTTGGCATAAAAAATCTCCTAACGGGGTTTTATCTACACCAGTTAGGAGATTTACACAAAATTTGGGACGGTCTCGCATCGCACACATGGAAGTCAATATTTTGCAGGAACTTTTTACGACGTTGCTTGG
>CAYJLO010000032.1:0-29018 GCA_964370835.1 uncultured Desulfovibrionaceae bacterium | reverse complement strand
CATATGTCTAAATTTTGCCAGAAAACGTATTCCATACGTTTATTTCTGGCAAAATCTATTAAGTTTTTTGAGCTATAAATTCTATTTTTACTAACGTTTAAGTGCTTTTTCAGTGTCGACTACTTAGCGCAAAATCAAGATGGCCGCCCCAGCACACGCCACCACCGAACCAATCATGCCGCCCACAGGAGGCATACGCTTTTCCATAATGCCCGTAATAATTTGCGTGGTGATGGGCTGCAAACCAATGAGTGTGGCACCCACCGTGGCTCCGGCGTATTCCAATGCCACCGAGGAAATCCAAATGCCTCCCACTGATCCCACAAGAGTGCTCAGAAAAAAATATTTCACAAGCTCAGGATGTGCTTTAAGGCCTTCCATGCTACTGCGCACCCTGTGTAAACGCACAGCCGCCACCCACAGCAATATGGCCGCACCAAGATTACGCACCAAGGTAAGCATCAAAGGTGACATGGAGGCATTGAGAGCTTCCTTGCTTGTGACAAAGGCTAAAGCCAAGAACAAAGCGGCCAAAAACCCCATGACAATGCCCAGCACGTATTCTTTCTTACTTAGATTTTGCGTTTTTTGTTCTTGGGAGCGACATTTTTCTGACCTCACCACCCAAACAACACCCACAGTGGCAAGAATAACCCCCAGAAAGCCTTGTATACCTAGGGTCTCTCCCAAAAAAAGCACCGCCATCAGGGCTGTTATGCAAGTGGAAAGCGATGTGAACACTATGCCGGCGCGAAGACCAATGCGCCCTATGCATTCATAGGTGCACCAATCGGCAATGCCTATACCCAGCATGCCCGAAAACAAAGCAATGCCCCAAATATAGAGCGGTTGCTGTGAAAACTGCCCAAAAAACATGCACAGAAAAAAGAGTATCACCACAGCCAAAGGCTGGCGAAACACCATAAAGCCATGCACCCCCAACACTCGGGCTAGGGATGCATTAATAAAACTTGAAATACTCCAGCTTAAAGCTGTTCCTATGCCGGCAGCTACGCCAAGAATGCTTCCTAAAGTAAACATGGACTACTTTGTAGCGCGCAAGATGTCTTCCAGCGCAGCCAAGAAAGCGTCCAATTGTGCCTCTTCCACCGTTAAAGCAGGAAGCAAGCGAAGCACTGTATCTTGCGATAAATTACAAATGAAGCCGCGTTGCATGAGCTCTTCCCACACAGGTTTACCGGCCACGGCCAAATCAATACCCAGCATGAGCCCCAAGCCACGTACTTCTTTGATGGTGTCGGGCACACGTGCGGAAAGCTCCATCACTTTAGCTTTAAAGGCTTCGCCCAAAACTGCGGCGCGCTCTGCCAAATTATCGCGGAGCATAATGTCCACGCAGGTGGCAGCCACAGCAGAAGCCAAAGCTCCGCCGCCAAAAGTGGTGGCATGGCTGCCGGCTTCAAAGCCGGCATTCACTGTATTGGTGGTGAGAATACCACCCATGGGTAAACCATTGGCCAAAGCCTTTGCCATGGATAAAATATCTGGCTTCACATCAAAATTTTGGAAGCCCCAGAACTTACCGGTACGACACAAACCCGCTTGCACTTCATCCACCATGAAGAGAATATCTTTTTCGCGGCACAGGCTTTCAATGCCCTTGATGTATTCCGCTGTCATGGGGCGAATGCCGCCTTCGCCTTGCACCACTTCACACAGAACGCCGGCCGTTTGCGGACCAATGGCGGCGCGTAAAGCATCTAAATCACCAAAGGGCACTTGTTTAAAGCCCTCGGGAATGGGAGCAAAGCCGTCTTGCAAGGATTCACGACCTGTGGCGGCAATGGCACCAAGGGTACGCCCGTGAAAACAAGAGCTCAAGGTGATAATTTCATAAGCATCACGATTTTTTACCTTGCGCATATAACGACGGGCCAACTTAATGGCCGCTTCGTTGGCTTCTGCACCGGAGTTACAGAAAAAAGCCTTATCCATATGACAGGTGGAAAGAAGCTTTTCTGCCAAATCCAATTGCTCTTCTTGATAAAATAAGTTGCTCACATGCCAAAGCTTTTCGGCTTGTTTTTGCACTGTGGCCACCACTTCTTTGTGGCAATGTCCAAGACCTGTCACGGCGATGCCGGCCAACAAGTCTATATACTGCTTGCCATCAGCATCCCATAATAAAGAATCCTGACCTCGCACAATGGCCAAGGGATAACGCCCATAGGTGCGGCATAATAAACTTTCTTCTCTTTCCTTCATGGCCAAAAATGCAGATGTTGCCTGCGTCATAGTCTTCTCCTTATGGGCTTTATCAAAAGATGTATAGCCTTTATTGTTGTCCTGTATGCCCAAAGCCGCCAGCACCGCGAAGGCTTGAGCTCAGTTCTTTTTGTACACGTAATTCAGGGCGAAATATGGGTTGAAATACCAATTGCGCCACGCGTTCGCCGCGCTCAATGGTATAGGCCGCCCCTGAAGTATTTATGAGCATTATCATGATTTCACCGCGGTAATCGGCGTCAATGACACCCACCCCTTGAGCCACGGTTATGCCGTACTTAGCCCCAAGGCCACTGCGCGAATACACAAAACCTGCCACACTTTGCCCTTCTTCGGTGACCGGTTGTACTGCCAAGCCCGAAGGCACCAAAACACGTTGCCCCGGTTCTAGGCAATACTGCGCCTCCTCAAAACAAGCGCGTAAATCTATTCCCGCGGCATGGGGAGTGGCATAGGCAGGCAAACCTGCGTAGAGAGCTTCGGCCTCATGGCGCATAAAACATACTAAAACTTCTTGCATCGGTCATGCATACCTCAAAGCGTGCTCAGGGGCAAGGACTATGGAGACCTTTATATGTCGTACCAAAAAAAACCTATAAAACAAATGCCATAACTCATAAAAAAAGCCCCTAAAAGGGGCCTGAAACTACCACAAAGCTTATTCCATAAAATACGACTTTGATTTTTAAACTTAACCCTTGAAAGAAGCGTATATATTACACCCTAGTAAAGTTCACATTGCGGCAAAACCTTACTTGTCAAAGGCAAAACACTGTCGTAATTAAAGTTTTTTGGAAAGGGGGTTTGGGGGAAGAACCTTTTCTTCAGAAAAGGTTTTCACCCAACAAACTTTACCTACAAATTGATCCTTTGTACCAAAATCACCTTATACGTTTTCCCATTTGTCTGTGGGTAACCATTGGCGCAGTACTCGCTCAAGTTCTTTAATAATAAGCGGCTTAGATAAATAATCATTCATGCCGGCACGTATGAAATCTGAACGAACATCACCCACGGCATTGGCCGTCAAAGCCACAATGGGCACCACACGAAAACGATCATCCACAAGAGCACGTATGTTCATGGTGGTTTCCACACCGTCCATCTTGGGCATCATATGATCCATGAAAATGACATCATAATGTACTTTTTTCACATTTTTAATGGCTTCTTCGCCAGAAAGCACCGTATCCACCGCCACGCCGTACTCTTCAAGTACGCTTTGGCTAATGATAAGGTTAATATTATTATCATCCACCACCAAGGCACGCACGCCGCGAGTCTTCAAAGTGGAGGTCATTTGATTGGCCGCAGAATCACTCACATGGTAAATGGCGCCTTCCAACAAACGCGCCACCACAATGGTGGTTAAAGGCGCATAGGCCACCACCACATTGTCTGGCACGTCCTTACCTTCAAAGAAGTTACGCGACAAAGCAAGCACATGCACATGGGGCACCGTCTTCACATCAAAGAAGGACAACTTGCTGTATTCCATAAAGACATGGGTATAGTCTTTAATGGAAGCAGAGCTGGCTATGATATGCGCCTCTGCACCCATTTCATTAAGTTTTTCACACAGGAAAGAAGCCTTCACGGGGGATTCTAACCACACAGCCACGCGTGCGTCTTTATAATTTTTTGTGGACAATAAAGGCGTGGTATCTTCCACCACTTGAGGAATCTCAAAAGAAAATACCGATCCCTTACCGTACACACTGTCCACGGTGATGGAGCCGCCCATCTCTTCCACAAGACGTTTGGTGATGGCAAGGCCAAGGCCCGTACCTTCAATATTTCTATTCTTCTTGGTATCAAGCTGGGAGAAATTATTGAAAAGCATGGGTAAATCTTCACGCTTAATGCCAATACCCGTATCTTCCACGCGCACTTTAAGCCACGTGGTTTCCCCTTTTTCACATGGGTCTGCCCACATGCTCAAGCGCACATGCCCCTGATAGGTAAACTTCAGTGCATTGGAAAGCAAATTCACCAGCACTTGCTTAATGCGAATGCAATCGCCCATGAGGATACTGGGAATGGCGTGATAATCTTCCACCAAAAGCTCAATGTCTTTGCGCCCTATGCGAACATTCATGAGAGCCACAATATCATTGATGAAGGACTCCACATAATAAGGCTCCGGAACAATCTCCATGGCACCGGCTTCGATTTTAGAAAAATCCAAGATATCATTGATGATGGCAAGCAAAGAACCTGCCGCGCCCTTAATATTTTGTAAGCATTCATTGACCTGCGTGGCAGGCTCATGACGCAAAGCAATGTCAGACATACCCAAGATGGCATTCATGGGCGTGCGGATTTCATGGCTCATATTGGCCAAAAAAGTGCTCTTGGCTTGGTTGGCAAGCTCAGCACTTTCAAGGCGTCTTTGCTCGGTAATGTCAGAGAAAAAACCCTCAAAAAGATAAGGCTCACCGCTCTTGGTAAATTCCACAACGCGGCTACGTTCCCACACCCATTTTACGGTACCGTCCTTGGCGACGACCCTAAAGGATGTATCCAAAGGCAGGCCCAGACCCAGCGTAATTGCGTTGAGCCTAGTTAGTTCTTCCGCATCATCAGGATGCACCAAATCTAAAATGCGAATGCCATCTTTTCCCGTAAGCTCCTCAGGCATATAGCCAAAAAGGGCCTGAGAGCCTTCACTCACATAGGAAAATCTAAAGTTTGGCGGCTCATTCACACATTGATACACAACACCAGGCAAATTACCCAAAAGCCTATCGGCGCGCTTTTGCGTAATTTTAAGCTCTTCCATGGTTTGATAGTGCATTTCAGACACCATGGCCAAGGCCACAAAGTCTGCCAAAGAAGAGGTGAAGTCCTTTTCCGCCGCGCTCCATATTCTGTCGGTGTGCATTTGCTCCATGCAAATGACAGCCGCCACTTTGCCGTTCATATGGATGGGAGCGTCTAAGGTTGCCTTCATCTTATCGTTATAGCTAGTCAAAAAATCCATAAACAACTCAGATGAAGCCGCGTCAATGCTCAATACGCGGTTTTCATTCAAGCTATCCACATAGTCTTGAGAGTTATCAAGGGGGACATCGTCCACCACGGCCATGGCATCGCTATCACTGCTATACGTAAGGATAGAACGTAAAACATTTTCCTCGTGCATCACGCGCCAAAAAGACACTCGTGCAACACCCAGAGCATGACAGGCCTCTTTGGCAATGGCAAGACCAGCCTCCTCCAGCTTTCCCGAAGTAAGCGTTGGCGACTTCGCTATACGAGCCAAAGCCTCGGTAAAACCTAGAGGAGTGTCTTTACTAAATTCTCTATCCATAAAAAGCTCTCATGGCGAGTTATTTTCCTTCCAAAACTTTTTCTATGCGGGACAAAGCTTCCATAAGTACTTCATCGGCAAGGGCATAGGAAAAACGAATGCAACGTTCATCGCCAAAAGCAGATCCCGGCACCACGGCCACGTTGGCCTTTTCCAAAAGCACAGTGCACAGCTCCGCATCATTGGCAAGACCTGGACGGAAGTATTGATGCACATCCACCATGAAATAAAAGGCACCGCCGGGCTTTGGACAAATGGCTTTGCTCCATGTTTGGATACGCTCATAACCGGCATCTCTACGACGCTTGAAGGCCACGCGCATTTCATCCATAAAATCTTTGGGGCCATCCAATGCGGCAAAAGCGGCCTTTTGCGCAATGGAGCAAACATTGGAGGTGCTCTGCCCTTGCAAGCTAATGATGGTCTTGGTGAGCTTGGGGCAAGCCACAGAATAGCCCACTCGCCAACCTGTCATGGCATAGCTTTTGGAGACGCCATTACACAGAGCCACTTGCTCAGGATAGCGCACAAACCATGCGGCAGCGGTGGAGGATTTTTGTCCATCATACACAAGCTGATCATAAATTTCATCGGAGATGACAAAAAGCCCCTTATTGATGGCCCACTCCATCAGGGTGTCCAGCTCTTCTTGGCTGTAAATGACACCGGTGGGATTGGAAGGGGAGTTCAAAATAAGCATGCGAGATTGTGGTGTGAGGAATTTTTCCAATTGCTCAGTGGTCACCTTAAAATCATCGTGCACAGACGTGGGCACAGACACGGGCTTGGCTCCTGCCAAAAGCACCATGTCGGGATAACTTACCCAATACGGAGCAGGAATGAGCACTTCGTCTTCTGGGTTTAAAAGGGCTTGCATGATATTGTACAGGGGCTGTTTACCACCATTGGAAATGACCACATTTTCCGGAGCAAAGGTGGCGCCGTATTCTTTATCATAATAAGCAGCCACAGCCTTGCGCAATTCCATGATACCGGGAACGGCAGTATAACGGGTAAAACCTGCATCAATGGCAGCCTTGGCAGCTTCACAAATATGCTGCGGCGTGGAAAAATCTGGCTCACCCACAGCTAAAGAGATAATCTCAACACCTTGATTTTTCAATTCAAGGGCTTTAGCATTGATGGCAAGAGTGGCTGAGGGTTTGACAGAAGAAAATTTATCTGCAAGTTTCATGTCCGTTCCTTTTATGCGTAGGGCCACACCTTTTATAATATATGGCCTTGGTTAAAAACTATGGCAAATGCTATCCAAAAATAAAACTGGGAAAACGCTACACAATACCATGAAAAATGTAAACCCTAAGAAAACAAAAAAATGCCCCCATTCCCCCTTGCTTGCGCACCCAGAAAATTGCCGCGTGGGGCTCTTTTTACGCCGTCAAAAACGCTTTAGCGTGGCTGTGGAACTCAACGGAGAAGAAATCTGGATTCATAGCAACAATTCCGGCTCCATGTTGGGTCTCATGCGCCCGCGCACACCGGTGCTTTTATCACCTGCGCTCAATCCGGCGCGTAAGCTACCTTTCACCCAAGAAGCCGTATGGATGCCAAAACATTGGCAGGCCAAGCACTGGCAAGAAAAATCCCCAAGCCATAACCCGCAAGACTACACCGACGGATTTTGGGCAGGCGTCAACACCTCTGTGCCCAATAAGCTTTTGGAAGCCGCCTTCCATGCAGGTTTACTGCCCTTTGCCGCTGGCTATACCAATCTCAAACGCGAAGCCAAGCGCGGTGCATCGCGTCTGGATGCTTGCCTCACAGGCCCAGACATGCCCACCCTTTGGGTGGAGTGTAAAAATGTGACCATGGTGGAAGATGACGTGGCACTCTTTCCCGATGCCTCCACAGAACGCGGTCAAAAACACTTGCTGGAGCTCATGGACATAGTCAAAAGCGGAGAACGCGCCGCCATGTTTTACCTTATACAAAGGGCAGATGGCGCATGCTTTGGCCCGGCGGATATGATAGACCCGGCCTATGCCAAACTCTTTTGGCAAGCCATTGAAAGCGGTGTGGAAGTCTACCCCATGCGTGCAGTGGTGACGGCACAAGGCATTGACCTTGGAGAAATCCTTCCCCTTGCAAAAAAATAAGCCCTTTTGGCAGTGTAAATTTTTCCGACACTGTCGGTTTTTCTTACACTACCAAAAAAGCACAACAAAGAGTCTTACACACCAACTAACACAGTAAAATAGAAAATGTTTTTCCAAAAATCATTTTTTATTTTACTAAAAATCACTTTTTTAACATACCAAAGCTGTCGGGGTTCTTTACACATGCAAAAAGAAGCGCCACTGCTAAAAAAGCAAGCATCACACTAGCTTTGGTTAAAAAAACATATCTTTTTCGTATATTACAGTGACTGCTCATTCAGTCAAACCAAGCACTCAACTTTGGCATGATTCCTGCTAACGTGTTTCTACTTTTTTACATATTTTGGAGTTTATCATGAAAAAGATTTTTAGTGCATTAGTATACACATTTGTGTTTATGACCTTTGCAGCAACAGCTCAAGCCCTTCCCATTTACAACTGGGACTACAACCTAAACATCGACTTTGTGAATGGTGATGGTAGCCTTACCGACACATTCACCTGGGAAACCACTGCCACTAACCCATGGGGAGCCTCTGAAAGCACCACAGGCACTATCGCTGGTGCAGAAAATGCCATCTCCGGCTCAATAGGTGTCTTAAGCCAAACAATTTCAAAGCCCTTAACATTCAATCACATTGGCTCTGGAGACCTTGGCCTCCGTACCGGCACAGCTCGTTTTGAATTTGAAATCTTCCCCGACGGCAATGCAAGCTTTGCTCAAACCATTTCTTTTGACGTAGACTTTTCTGTATACACAGAAGGAAAGCCTATGGGTTTTTTCACCGTCTATACTCCTAAAATGGACATTGGTAATATCACCACCTCAGACCTTAGCTTTTACTATGATGGCTATGAGTACAGCGGCTGGACTTTAGAAAATATATTTGGCTTTAACCAAGCAGCCCCCAATTTTTCTTTAAGCTTTGATGCTACTGCATCCGACGGCCCCACTGCCACCCCAGAGCCAGCCACCATGCTCCTCATGGGTGCAGGCCTTGCCGGTATTGGCGCCATTCGTCGCCGCCGCGCTGGCAAATAATCTTGCCTAACCACATTTGGGCTGCACTTCTCGAAAGGGTTGTGCAGCCTTTTTTTGTATGCAATGGCGCGTAAAGCCTAGGAACAAAGGTTGACAGAAAGGGCAATCTAGCGGAAAATGCCTTGTTTAACCAAGACATAAAATTTAGCACAAAATGCCCAGCATTTTGGAAGGCACATATATGATTGTTGGAATTCGCTTTCGCCCCGGAGGGCAACTCTATTTCTTTTCTGCAAGCATGCCCCTATCCGAAGGCAATGCCGTCATTGTGGAAACAGAACAAGGACTTGGCTTTGGCCATGTGGAAATTTTACGCGACACGGTGCCTCACGATTTACAAGATATGCCCATCTCCCCCATTTTGCGCATGGCTTCGGCCGAAGATTGCCAAAATGCCCACGACAATATTGCCCTATCTAAAAGCGCCTTTGCCTATTGCAAAGAGTGCATTACCCAGCGCAATCTTGATATGAAGCTTGTGGATGTGGAAGTTTTTTTCGATCGCAGTAAGTTTATTTTTTACTTCACAGCCCCCTTGCGCATCGACTTTCGTGAGCTGGTGAAAGACCTTGTGCGCGAATACCGCACACGCATAGAATTACGCCAAATTGGCGTGCGCCACGAAACACAAATGATTGGCGCCGTGGGTTCTTGCGGCATGGTGTGTTGTTGTCGTCGCTATTTGCGCAAATTTGCCCCCGTGACCATTCGCATGGCCAAAGAGCAAAGCCTCTTTTTAAACTCCGCCAAAATTTCCGGTATTTGCGGCAGATTGCTTTGTTGCCTCAGCTTTGAGCAGGAAAATTACGATAATTTCCACAATCAATGCCCAAAACTTGGCAAAAAATATCAAACCACCCGTGGCCCCATGAAAGTTCTGCGTTCCAACCTTTTCCGCAATGCCGTCATTGTGCTCAATGAAAATAACGAAGAAATGGAAATGTGTTTAGAAGATTGGCAAGCCATCAATCCTCAAAGACCCGAAAGCCAAGGCGGCCAAAAGCAGGGCAAAAATCCTCAGCAAAAAAACACCGCCCAAGGTGATGGACTGCTTGTGGTCACCATGGATGATCCCGAAGGTGATGCTTTGGCCTATACCGAAGACCCCTACGACCCCAGCAAAAAGACATTGCAAACACTGGACGACTTGAACAAAGATAATGCCGAAGGCAAGGAAGAAGACTCCTCACAAGAGGGTGGCATTTTTGGCCTTGCTCCCCAAGCCACACCCAAAAAGAAAAAACGTAAATAAGCAGTAAAGGATTTTACCGTGTCATCTTTTTATATTACCACACCCATTTATTATGTGAATGCCAAGCCACACCTTGGCCATGCCTACACCACCATTGTGGCAGACACTTTAGCCCGTTTTCATAAGTGCATCGGCAAAAAGACCCTCTTTTTAACCGGCACCGATGAGCATGGCGATAAGATTGTTCAAGCCGCCGAAAAGGCCGGAGTGGAGCCTCAAGCCTTTGTGGATGGCGTCAGCGGCCAATTCCAAAAGCTTTGGACCGACATGCACATTGCCAATGATAAATTCATCCGTACCACCGATGAAAAGCACAAAGCCACCGTGCAGCAGTTTTTGCAAAAAGTGTATGATGCCGGCGACATTTATTTTGGCGAATTTGGCGGCCACTATTGTTATGGTTGTGAGCGTTTTTACACAGAAAAAGAACTGGAAGACGGTCTATGCCCACAGCACCAAAACAAGCCGGAATTCATCAGCGAAAAGAATTACTTCTTTAAAATGTCCAAGTATTTACCTTGGCTCAAAGAACATATTGAACAAAATCCCGACTTCATTCGCCCAGAGCGTTATAAAAATGAAGTGCTAGCCATGCTGGAAAGCGGCGCGCTGGAAGATTTGTGCATTTCGCGCCCCAAGTCGCGCCTCACCTGGGGCATTGAGCTTCCCTTTGATACGGACTATGTGTGCTATGTGTGGTTTGATGCGCTCATCAACTATATCAGTGCCATAGACTGGCCAAACAGCCAAGAATATCAAGACTTTTGGCCTGCGCAGCACCTCATCGCCAAGGACATCTTAAAGCCACACGCCATCTTTTGGCCCACCATGCTCAAAGCCGCCGGCATGCCCATTTATGAGCACCTCAACGTGCACGGCTATTGGCTAGTTCGCGACACCAAGATGTCTAAATCCCTCGGTAACGTCATCGAACCACTGGACATGGCCAATCGCTTTGGACTGGATGCCTTCCGCTATTTCCTCTTACGCGAAATGAATTTTGGCTCCGACGCTTCCATCACCGAAGAAAGCATGATTACGCGCATCAACGCAGACCTGGCCAATGATCTTGGCAATCTCTTTAGCCGCGTGCTGTCCATGAATGCTAAATACTTCAACAGCATTGTGCCAAAGCCGCTCTTCGAAACCGAAGACGATGCCGTGGTGCGTCAGCATTCCACACAAGCTCTAGAAAATTACATTCAGCTCTTTGGACATGTGCGCTTTGCCCAAGGTCTTGACGCTCTTTGGGATTTTGTACGCTCCCTCAACAAATATGTGGACACCCAAGCCCCTTGGGCACTGGCCAAGCAAGGCAATATGGAACGCCTCACCGCCGTCATGTACACTTTGTTGGAGTCTTTACGCAAAATCGCCTTGGCCGTATGGCCCGTCATGCCCGAAGCCGCCGAAGCCATGCTGAAGCAATTGGGACAAGAAGTCGTCACCCCTGTGGACCTCAACGCCGAGTTGAACACCTGGGGCGGCCTTGCCGTGGGTACGCCTTTGGCCGAAGCGTCCAACCTTTTCCCGCGCATGGAAATGCCCAAAGCACAAGCTACGGAAAAACCCAAGAAAGAGAAAAAAACCAAGGAAGAAAAGCCGGCCGCCCCCAAAGAAGCTCCAGCCAAGGCCGAAGCCGCTGAAGGTGCTTTGCCGGACATCTCCTTTGACGATTTCAAAAAAGTGGAGATGCGCGTGGGTACCATTTTAGTGGCCGAAAAGCATCCCAATGCCGATAAGCTCTTGCGTTTTGAAATATCCTTGGGTGAAGAGCAGCCTCGTCAAATTTTGTCGGGCTTGGCAGAGTTCTTTGCGCCTGAAAGCCTTGTGGGTAAGCAAGTGTGTGTGGTGACCAATTTGGCTCCGCGCAAAATACGCGGACTGGTATCCCATGGCATGGTGCTCACGGCGGAAAAGGATGGAAAGCTGGAGTTAGTAAGCGTCATGGCGCCGGTGGCGGATGGGAGCATTCTCGCTTAAAAGTTCGCTGAAAATGGGCCATCTGCTTCGTCAGACTTGTTTTTTGTTCCTGTCACGTATGTTTTATACGCTCTTTTCGCAAAAAACTTCGCCTTTCACGCATCTTACCCATTTTGAGCAAACTTTGTTTCGAATATTTTAGCAGATATCTTACATAAGGGCTGTGTTTATTATGTAAACACAGCGCTTTTTTACCCTTCTTTAGCAAACAAACGCTGCAAAGCCTCTGTATCTAAGGGAGTTAAATTGAAGCGCATGCCCGCTTCATCTATAATATCGGAAAGATGCCGCTGAGGATACTCCTTGAGAGTCTCAGCAATATACGCCGCGGCCTTTTGCAATAAATCTGCATGCGGTATAAGTTGTGTCATGGGGATCTCCTTGTGCTGGTGAGCATATCTTTTCTCTGAACATAAATCGCTCTCCCTTTTTTGTAAAACCCATAAGCGCGTTTTGAAAGAGGAGGGGGTGTGGGGGAGGGGAAAACTTTTTGGCGCTAGCAAAAGTTTTCCCCTCCCCACAAAAAAATAAAACAAAGAATAACATTATGGAAAATTGGTACATTGCAATTATTTTAAGTATAGTGGAAGGCCTCACGGAATTTTTGCCCGTTTCCTCCACGGGGCACCTCATCTTAGCCGGAGAAATGCTCAATTACACCGGCGAAAAAGCGGCCACCTTTCAGGTCATCATTCAGCTTGGTGCCATCATGGCTGTGGTGGTGCTGTATTGGTCGCGCTTTTGGGGCCTGCTCTTTCCGCCCAAGGATAAGGAAGTACGCTTCAGCGGCCTGCGTGGCATAGGGCTTTTGCTCTTAACCTGCCTTCCTGCCTGCGTCATGGGACTGCTTTTGCACTCTTACATCAAGGCCTATCTTTTCACGCCCACCACGGTGCTCATGGCTTTGGTGGTAGGCGCGCTGTTCATGATCATTGTGGAACGCAGACCCACGCCCACCATTAAATATGTAAGCCTTGACGACATTGGCCCCAAGGAAGCCTTTGGCATTGGTTGCTTCCAATGCTTGGCCCTATGGCCCGGATTTTCGCGCTCTGCATCCACCATCATGGGCGGCATGCTACTGGGAGCAGGTAGACAGCTCTCGGCGGAATATTCCTTCATCGCGGCGGTGCCCATCATGGTGGCAGCCACCGGTTATGATCTGCTCAAAAGCTGGCATATTTTAAGTAGTGATGACCTTGGCTTCTTTGCCCTTGGCATTGTGGCCTCCTTTGTGGCGGCTCTTTTGGCCATCAAGGGCTTTGTGACCTTACTTTCACGTATCACACTGATTCCATTTGCTATTTACAGACTCACCATGGCTCCGTTGGTATGGTATTTCATGGTGGCCTAGATAATATGAAAAAAAACTGCGGTTTTTGCAAAAAAAAGCTTGCCAAAAACCGTGCCTTTAGATAAAAGCATTTCTCGTTGGTAGCGCAAACTACCCGAACGGCTAGGTAGCTCAGTTGGTCAGAGCACACGGTTCATACCCGTGGTGTCGGAAGTTCAAGTCTTCTCCTAGCTACCAATAACTATATGCCCTGTAAGATTTCTTACGGGGCTTTTTTTGTGCCTATTGAACTCCCCTCTCCCATGTTTTCGCACCTTGCCTTTCCGTAAGGCTTATGGTCAAATGGTCAAAAATTTTCAGGAGAAATACTATGGATTTACAAAGCGTTAAAGAATGTATGGAAAAAAGAGGCTTTACTGTCTCCATTTTTGAAAATACACAAGAAGCCGCAACCTATTTGACAGGCAGCATTCAAAATACCACCGTGGGCAGTGGCGGCAGCATGACGTTGGAAGCTCTCAATATTTACGACACCTTGTGTAGCAATAATACCGTCTATTGGCGCAGTAAATGTACAAATGCAGAAGAAAACAACGCCGCGGTCATGGCTCCTGTATACCTTACCAGTGCCAATGGCGTCACCGAATCGGGCATTTTGCTCAATATAGACGCCACTGCCAACCGCATTGCCGCCACAAGTTATGGCAAAGAGCGTCTTATTTACGTCATTGGCGTCAATAAAATTTCCCCCACCTTGGAAGAAGCTTTGCACAGAGCTAAACACATTGCCGCGCCCCTCAATGCCAAAAGGCTAGGCAGAAAAACTCCCTGTGCGGTGAAAGCTGACAAATGTTATGACTGCAATAGCCCCGAGCGCATTTGCAATATGACCTGCTACACAGAAAGAAAGCCCGGATCCATTGCAAAATTAGAAGTGCTCATTGTGAAAGAAGACCTAGGTTTATAAAAAATACTATCAAAACAGAGGGGAGAGTCTTTTCTGAGGCAAAACCCCTTCCCTCTGCCCCATGTTACCCTCTACTTCAATGGCGCTCAAACCTTGCTATGATTGCATCAATTGCACCTCAAAAGGTATAGGCTTTTGCGTGATTTTTTGTTCAAAAATATCATTTAAAATGAGCATATTACCAGCAAGGTAGTGCTCGTGCACCGTGTATATATCCAGCGCATCATGAAAACATTCATCTTCAAAGACTTCGCACATAAAATGCCCCTGCGCCACCACAAGTATATTTTCGCCAAGATCTTGCGGTGCTTTAATTTCCACAAAATATCTTGCCTCGGTGACACCATCTTTTTTCCAACAACACAAGCCCTGATTGACCGACATGGAAAAATCATGTCGCTCCACCATGGTATATAATTTGGTCATATTGGTCCAATAATCAGACCATGAGCCCAAATCCTTGGGGGCTGCGGTGGTGAGAAAATATCTTTGGGCAATGTCTTTAGTATACACCTGCCCCGGCAAAGCAAGCTCTTGCATCTGTGCAAAATGCTCCGTCAGCGAATGTAAAAAATACAAATTCTGCTCCAGCGTTTTTTGCATTTCCATGGCCTTTTGCTGCGCATCTTCTGCCATTTTCTGCACATCAATACTGCCATCGGACGACATATAGCTCTTAAACTGCTTCAGCGGAATGCCAAAAATCACGCACATCTGTATGATATCCAAAATGAGCATTTGGCTTTTGGCATAATATCTATACCCCGTTTCTACATTGACATAGGCCGGCACCAAAATACCCATTTCATCATAGTGGCGCAAAGCCCTATGGCTTACGCCTTTCATCTTCACCACTTCACCAATGGATAAATATTTTCCCATGATTCTCCTTCGAGCTTGACTCTCACCCTACGTAATACTTTATAGTACATCTAGCACGCATTTTTTGGGCGGTAAAGCCTGCACGCGTGCAAGGAGTTTCATATGATTAAGACCATTACTTTTAAAAATGTCCTCTCATTCACCCTACCCAGCATGGCCATGATGATTTTTCTATCCTTATATATCATGGTGGATGGTATTTTTGTGGCCAACCTCATAGGCGCCCATGCCCTTTCTGCCATAAATATCATTGTGCCCATGATGACGCTGTTCATAGCCGTGGGCACCATGCTTGGCACCGGCGGCAATGCCATCTGTGCGCGCCTCTTGGGTGAAGGAAAAGCTCAGGCAGCTAAAGAAAACTTCAGCCTCTTTTGCGCCACAGGTGCCAGCGTGGGGCTTATGATTGTGCTGGTGACGCAGCTCTTTTTGGAGGAAATCATCTACGCCCTAGGAGCCAATGCTGAGACCTTTCAATATTGTTATGATTATCTGCTCATACTTTCCATCTTTGCCCCTGTAGCCATTTTACAATCGCTCTTTGAGCATGCCCTCATTGCCGCAGGACGCCCCCAAGTGGCCTTTGTGGCCCTTGTGCTGGGTGGTCTTACCAATCTTGTTTTGGACTATGTGTTCATCGTGTATTGCGGTCTAGGTATGCAGGGGGTTGCTTTGGCCACGGGTCTTGGCTGGCTTGTGCCCACGCTCATGGCTTTGTACTTCTTTCTCATTACCAAGAACAAGCCTTCTTTGCATCTCGTGAGCTTTTCCATAAAATTAAAGACCGTTTTGCAGGCCTGCGGCAATGGCTCTTCTGAAATGGTGACGCACTTGGCCAGTGGCATCACCACCTATCTTTTCAATATCACCATGTTACGCATGGCAGGTAATGACGGCATTGCAGCCATAACTGTAATTCTTTATGCGCAAATCATCATCAACGCGCTTTTCATGGGCTTTGCCATGGGCATTGCCCCCGTTATCAGTTTTTATTATGGAGAAGTGAACAGGTCAAAATTGCGCAAACTTTTCAGCATCTGCCTGCGTTTTATAAGCATAGCTTCGGTGATTTTCGTGGGCATAGCCTTTATCATAAATGAGCATTTGGCAAGCCTCTTCTTGGAAAGAAGCACCCAAGCCTATACCCTCACCGTGGAAGGCTTTTATCTCTTTTCCTTGGGATTTCTTTTTTCCGGCATTAATATTTTTGCTTCCAGTTTATTTACCGCCTATTCCAATGGCAAGGTGTCTGCATTTCTCTCCTTTTTGCGCACCTTCTTTTTCATCACCGCATCCATTATGATTCTACCACAATACATGGGGCTCAATGGCGTATGGCTGGCTGTGCCCATAGCCGAATTTGCCGCTTTCTTTTTATCGGTATATTATTTTATCCGCTATAAAGAGCGTTATATGTATGAACACAAGGCTAGACCGCCTCAACGCCAACTCATGATGGCGTAATGCATCTAAAAAAAGCCCCGTAAGCATAACTCACGGGGCTTTCAAGATTTTATGGAAGAAGGCTACACAAAAAAACTGGCGGCGCAATACACCAAAAGCAAAGCCATTATACCATTGGTCACCTTGGCATGTTTTGAAAAAAGCGTGGTAAATAAAGAGCCAAATCCCGACCAAAGCACCGTGCAAGCAAAGCCCATGAAGGCCAGCAAAAGTGCAAACAAAATCAACCACAAAGGTTCATCCTTATAAAAGGGCAATATGTACACTTGCATGGAAATAATGCCGTACACATAGATTTTAGGATTCACAAATTGCAAGATAAAGCCTGAAAAAAAGGTGGCACCATTGTTTTTTTCCTCTATTTTCCCATCACTTTTCCATGTCATATAAGCTAGATAAAGAATATATGATGCACCAAGAATCAGCATGGGCAATTGAATTTTAGGGATAAGCGTAGAAAGCGTTGTGCAAAACAAAGCGCACATGAGCATAACCAAGGAAAAAGCCGCCCATATGCCAAAATTAAAGGGAAGTGCCTTTCTAAAGCCCAGCTTGCCGGCATTGGACATGGACATGATATTATTGGGGCCGGGGGTGATGGCCGTCACCCATGCATACGTCAAAAAACTTAACCAGCTAAACATTCTCATTGCCTCCTGGGGCTTCTTATGTTTCAATGTACTTTCAGTACAATATATTACTATTATGTATTTATAGTCCAATATATTGTCAAGTACAAATAAAGGGGACAATGGTGAATATCAACTCAGCCGTGGCGCAAAACATTAAAAATATTAGAGAACAAAAAAAGCTCACCTTGGATACGGCGGCTCAAGTGACAGGCGTTTCACGTAGCATGCTGGCGCAAATAGAAAAAGGCGATGCCAATCCCACCGTGTCTGTGCTGTGGAAAATCGCCAATGGCTACAAGGTGGCTTTCACATCACTGGTAGAACAGAAAAACGAAATAACCACCGTGGTGCGTGCCGATGCCACCCCTGCCATCACAGCGGGAGATGGGAAATATCTTAATTATCCCGTATTTTGCTTTGATGAGCAACACGCTTTTGAAGTATATCGCATTGTTATTTTGGTGGATGGAGAGCTTGAGGCCAAGGCGCATCTTTTGGGTACAGAAGAGTACATAACGGTGTTTTCGGGTAGCATAGCCGTCACCGTGCAAGAAAAAATCTATAACTTAAACGCCGGCGATTCCATACGCTTTAAAGCCGATGTACCCCACACCTATACCAATATTGGTCAGGAAAAAGCCGAGCTGAGTATGATTTTATATTATCCCAAATAGAGAAGCAAAAACAAGCCAGACAAAGCCAGTTTGCCCTTTTTCAAACATCTGCTATGCGCATTGCGGATTTGTGAGCTCAAAACGCTCGTCTTTATTCCTCTCACCCCATTCACACATGAGTTCTAAAATGGGCATGAGAGATCTGCCCTTCTCCGTGGCGGAATATTCCACACGCGGCGGAATTTCATTGAAACTCTCTCGAAATATCAGCCCATCTGCTTCCAATTCACGCAATTGATTGGTGAGGGTTTTTTGCGAAATTTGATTGATGGCGGCCATAAGTGCCTTAAAACGCATGGGGCCGTCTTCATTGAGCATATATAAAATCAGCGGTTTTGCCTTCCCCCCAATCATTTTAAGGGTAATTTCAATTTCCGAGTTAACATATATTTTCTCAGTATTTTCTTGGCTTGGCATGATTCTCCCTCCATTAGTTACCTTTATTTCTGCAAGAGAAAAAAAGGTGTCCCACTTGACCCAACAAGCTTCGTATCATAAATAGCATTATAGTATTTTTTCCCATAATAGTAAAACCCCATATAACAATCAAGGAGACATGCACATGTCAAAGAAATTAGTTGTCATCACCGGCGCCAGCTCCGGCTTTGGTAAGGCCCTTGCTTTAGAATTCAACAAAGCAGGCTACCCCCTCTTGCTTCTTGCAAGACGCATTGAGCTCTTGAACGAGTTAAAGCTAGAAAATACCCTTTGCGAAGCCGTGGACGTCACCGACAGAGACGCCTTTGAAAAGGCTGTGCGCAAAGCAGAAGCACAATTTGGCAAAACTGACCTCATGATCAACAATGCCGGAGTGATGCTCCTTGGTGATTTGGCAACTCAAGATGCGAAGGAATGGAAGAACATGCTGGACGTGAACCTCATGGGCGTCATGCACGGCATGCAAATTGTTATGGAAGACATGAAGCAAAGCCAATGCGGCACCATCATTAACCTAGCTTCCATCGCAGGCGTGAAAGCCTTCCCCAATCACGGTGCTTATTGCGCCACCAAGTATGGCGTTGTGGGCATCTCTGAAGTGGCCAGAGGCGAGCTTGCTCCTTACAATGTACGCGTCATGCGCATTTGCCCAGGCGCAGTGAACACAGAGCTTTTAAGCCACACCACCAGCCAAGCCATTAAAGACGGCTATGGTCAATGGGCCAGCTCCTTGGGCATTGGCAGCATCACCGCAGAAGACGTGGCAAAAACCATTAAATTTGCCTATGAATTGCCCCAAGGTGTGAACTTGCGTGAAATCCAAATGGCCGACACCAAACAAGATGCCTAGAAAGTGTTATCAAATTAAGAACTTAGAGCTTTAGCAAGGAATATCAGCACGCTTTGAGGAAGTGTATATTGACATACGCACCCCAAAAGACATGCAAACTCTGACGCAAATAAAAACAAAAAGACGCATTTAAAGACACTATCTAAGTTGTAAAATAAAAATTAAGGGCAGCGCCAAACTTTACACCAAAAGTTCGCACTGCCCTTTTTCATGACTTACGAAAGAGAATCCCAATACTACTGGAGATTTTTTGTTAATAAAGACACCATTGCAGCAACAAGACATAAAAAGAAAAACATGGAGCCAAAGACAACAGGCAAGGTAAACACTTCTGCCACCACGCCCATGAAAGCAGGGCCCACCACCTTACCCGAAAAGCCCATGAAGGAAATGGCTGCTATGGCCATATGGGTGGACATGGTGCTTTGTTTAGCCGAAAAGGAATACAGTTGCGGTATGATATTAGACGCCCCTAATCCCACCAAGGCAAAGCCACCAAAAGCAGTCCAAACATTGGGAGCAAGAAATATTATACCATAGCCCATGGCCGCCAACATGGCACCCACCACGAGCACTTTCCTTACGCCAAAAGCTTGCATCACTCTGTTACCCATCAAACGCCCCGTCACAGTGGCAGAGGCATATATGGTAAAGGCCAGCGAAGACTGACTCATGGCAATGGCATGTTCTTCCACAAGAAGAAGTGCGCCCCAATCCAGCAAGACAGCGCCGTTCATATAAAGTAAAAAGCACACTGCCCCAATGACAATGACTATGCCCTTGGGCAAAGGAAACACCTGTTTGCCACCTTGCTGCGCATCACTTTCATCTTTCCCATAGGGTAAAAAATGACGAGCACAGTACAACCACATGACACAGCACACCATGGCCGTGAGCAAAAGCACACTCACAAAGGGCGACAAGCCAGCGCTAAGTAAAGCCACCATGACCATGCCGCCAACGATACTCCCAAGACTGAGCATGGCATGCATATGCGACATGAGTTTTTGTCCGCACCCTTTTTCCATGAAGACGGCTTGAATATTGATGACCACATCCACTATGCCCACCATTATCCCTCTAAGCAAACAAAGCACTGCGGCCAACCAAACGTTTTCCACCACACATATGCCCAGCACACCTATGAATTCCAAAGGAACAGCCACCTGCAAAATACGCCTGCATCCAAAACGAGCGGCCAAAGCTGCGGCAAAAGGCAAGGCCGCCATGGCGCCAAGCCCCAAGCATAAAAGCAAAAGTCCAAGCGCAGCATCATTCACCTGAAGGTTCACCTTTAAAAAAGGAATGAGCGCTCCCCACACGGCGAAATTTACCCCGGCAAACATAAAAGACAAACGTGCAGCATGGCGAACATGCCCATGGGAAAAATCTATATTCTTTTGTTCGCAAACACCCATATTATGAGTCTTGAAATTTCGTTTAATCACGCTCAAAATCAGTTCTTTTCTCCATACACGACTATGATGTTCAAAACCTTTACTAACTATCGTAAGATTTTTTTAATTAATCCTGTACCGTGCGAAATATATGAAAGGAAAAACTATGTCAAATTGTTCCATTCCATAAAAGCCACAAAAAAAGGGAAGCTATTGCTTCCCCTATTGTTAAGCAGGTGTATGGATGAAAAGTATGCTGGGCGAAAACCTTTTCTACAAAAAGTTCTCACCCAAAAGATAGCATCTAAAATCAAAAAGATAAAAAATTCTTACCCACAATTTTTTTGTTCAAAATTCCACGTATCACGTAGCATCTCTTCAAGGTTTCTTTGAGTTTTCCAGCCAAGCTCCGCCAAGGCCTTGTCAGGTTTGGCATAACAGGTGCCAATATCTCCGGCGCGGCGTTCACGAATTTCATAAGGCACCTTCACGTCATTGACCTTCTCAAAGTTTTGAATCAATTCAAGCACGCTATATCCTGTGCCTGTGCCAAGATTATACGTGTGCAAACCTGGGCCTTGCAAAAGTTTTTCCAGCATGGCCACATGACCTTCTGCCAAGTCCATGACGTGAATATAATCGCGCACGCCGGTGCCGTCGGGGGTGTCATAATCATCGCCAAATACAGGCAATACGGGATGCTTACCCCGCGCCACTTGGCTAATATAGGGCATGATATTATTGGGAATACCCACGGGATAATCACCGATGAGACCTGTGGGATGTGCACCTATGGGGTTAAAATAGCGCAAAATACCTATGCTCCAGTTTTCATCGGCACTGAATATATCACGCAAAATGTCTTCGGTCATGAGCTTTGTTTGTCCATAAGGATTGGTCACAGACAAAGGAAAGGTTTCGTCGATGGGATTGGACTTAGGCGTGCCGTATACCGTGGCTGACGAGGAGAAAATCATGCGCTTTGCATTGTATTTTTTCAGCAAAGTTAAAACATTTAAGGTGCTGGTCATATTATTGGTATAATATTCCAAGGGCATGGTTTTGGACTCACCCACGGCCTTAAGACCGGCAAAATGGATACATGCAGAAATGGAATTTTCGCTAAAAACGCGGTCCAAAGCGTCCATGTCGCAGCAATCCACCGCATAATAGCGTATTTTCTTGCCTGTTATTTGCTCAAGCGTGGCAATTCTCTCGGGGCGAGAGTTGCAAAAATTATCCACTATGACCAAATCACCCAATTGATCCACATTTTTCGCCAGTAAGGACACTATGGTATGGCTGCCAATATATCCCGCTCCACCGGTAATAAGTATCATATGCTCACCTTTTCGTTTTTAGTATGCGCTTTGTGCACACCCATTTCTCAATATACGAAATCATGATTCAAATGTACAATGACATTTTATGCACAAAGTTCACCTTGAAAAAATGGCTGTCTTGGCATACTCTTCATAAGATTTATACCAATTTCCCATGGAGGCTTTTATGATTAGAAGAGTTCAAGATGTGGCAGTGGCACACGTAGAAAAAAACCGCGGTGGCGAAGGCATTACCGAAGCTCACTGTCTGCTTAAGGAAGATGAGTTTTACGGCAAAGGCCGCATGTTTAACCGTGTGGTGCTCGTTCCCGGTGCTTCTGTGGGTTACCATAAGCACGAAGGTGACTTTGAAGCCTATTACATCCTATCCGGCACAGGCACCTACAATGACAACGGCACCGAATCCATCGTCAACGCCGGCGATGTGACCATCTGTAATGAAGGCGAAAGCCACAGCCTTAAAAATACTGGTACAGAAAACTTAGAGTTTATTGCTCTTATTTTGTACACCAAATAAGTATTTCCCACAAAAAAAGGAACGTAAGGCCAAGCCTCACGTTCCTTTTTTTATGCATAAAACTTCATTCTAGAATGTGTAACGCAAACCTACACTCACCTCGTGAATGGAGCCACTGTTTTCAACGTTAAAAATCTCTACAAAAGTAGAAGAAGACGGTATGCCATCAGTCAATTCATAATCAAAATGCCCAAGAGAAAGAAATTTATATCCAAAATCCAAACTCATACTGGGTGTTAACTCCACTTCTAGCCCAGCTCCCACTTGCCAAGCCAAAGACGCCAACGAAGCATCATAGCCTATGGGCAAAGCACCTCCTCCGCCACCAAGGGCGGCACCAGATACGTCCAATTGCAATTGCGCATCTAAAAAGGCTGCGCCTATGCCGGCGGTAATATAGGGAGTAAAGCGTGTGCTATTATGAAAATCATAGGCGACATTAAGCATGAGCGTTTGCACATGCACACTGGGCTCATAGGAGACATCCACACCCTGAAACTCAAAGTTTTTTTCGCCGCGCCACTCCGAACGCATGGCATATTCCACCTCAAGACGAACGGGCACGTCAAAGCGAGGATAAAAGTCATAACCCAAAGCCAGAGCCGCGCCCATGGTCATTTTCGTCCAGTCACCGGAAGCAACAAATATATCAGTACCGCCTATGGCAGAAGTGGTAGGCCAGTGAGTTTGCGCTCCAGCCAAGGCTTTAGCACTTACATAAATACCCACGGAGGGTTCATCGGCAGGACTTTTTTGAGCTATATTTGTACTTGTTGCACCAGTTTCTGCTTCCATGCCATCTTCACCACCAAAGGTATAGCGGAGCCCAAGACCCACTTCATGGGCTACACCCA
Organism: uncultured Desulfovibrionaceae bacterium; assembly: GCA_964370835.1. Classification (GTDB taxonomy): domain Bacteria; phylum Desulfobacterota; class Desulfovibrionia; order Desulfovibrionales; family Desulfovibrionaceae; genus CAYJAD01. The sequence goes on along the minus strand of CAYJLO010000032.1, from coordinate 5,752 downwards.
AACCTTTTGTCTGCAATTGTACAGTACCGCCAAGGCCGGCATTGGAAAGAGAGGCCACATCATAGTCCATATTCCCCAAAGATAAAAATCTATACCCTAAATCAAGACTAGCATGAGGGCTTAAGGCCACAGATACACCGGCGCCCACTTGCCAAGCAAAATTTGTTAAAGATTTAGATTTGCCAAGGCCAATATCAATGGAATGACCAGCACTCAAAAAATCAGCATCCGAACTTAGAAAAAAAGAACTATCCACAAAAGCCATCCCCACGCCGGCTGTGACGTAGGGAGTAAAGCGTGTGCTATTGTAAAAATCATAATACAAATTCAGCATGAGAGTTTGCACATTTATATATGAGTTTAGTTCTAAAGATTCATTAATTTCAAAAGGTGTCAAATCGTAAGAGCCTTGCCCTTGAACTGTTGTGCGTAAAGCATATTCCAAATCCATGCGAATGGGCACATCAAAACGAGGATAAAAATCATAGCCCGCGGCAATGGCTAAGCCCAAGGCCGTATCATAAAAAGAGTACGACTTCGCAAGCTTACCGCCAGTATCCATGGACAAGCTTGGCTCAGCCCAATGCCCTTGCTGTGAAGCAAATATTTTACCACTTACATAAAAGCCCTCTAAAGAGCTTTGAGCCATGGACTTAGGTGTGGTAATACCTGCCATGAAAAGAAATTGGGCCAATGCACATACACAGAGAATCTTTTTCATACTCGCTCCTCAACAAATCATTTTTGCAATGTTACATAGTTAAAGAAAGCGTTAAAAAAAGGGCATAAGTAAATCTTATGCCCCACATTGATAATCATCCTAATAGGAAGGTATGCTTTCCACAGGTTCACTCAAGAGGAATTTCCCTTGTTGAATCCATTCTTTCAGCTCATTGGCCACGTCCAAAGACAGGGTGTAGCTGGTTAAAGGCACAGTCTTTACCTTTTTATCCATGAGCTCAATTTCACCGCTCATGAGCTCATCAAAGCGCGCATGGGCCAGGATCTTGGGTATGCAATTGGGATAGTCGTGTCCGTAATCCTTAATGGGCATTTGGATGTCACTATTATCCACACCGGTGAACCATGCTATTTCTTCATTTAAAATGGGGATGGGAATACCCACGCCCACGTTCAATGTGCAGCCATAGCCAATGAGGGACAAGCCGCGAATATACTTTGAATTCATACCCTTAAGGTTGCCCTTGAGCATAAGTGTACCCGAAGCAGTGAGAGGGAGCCCACGCTCATTGCGCTGGGGGGCTTCCACGTGCTGGGTGCCTGCACCAATGACATAGCCCACGCCGCCGCCAAGGAAAATACGCGTTCCAAGACCAATGGTGCGGAAGTACGGATCATTGAATAAGGGCGATAAATGCCCAGCTGTGGCATAGTTAAGATTTTGCATATTGGGGCGTAATGGGCCCATATATGTATAGATAATGCGTCCGGTGAGATTCACGGCGGCATTATAGTTTTGATAGCAGTTACGAGGATTTAACAGCTCCGCATGGGGCAAGTCGTTCAAAGTAATATGTCTATCGTGGGCGCGACGCGGATAACAGTCTGTGCCGTAAGATTCCGTTTGCAAATGTACGGTTTTTCCGGCCACAAGGTCTTCAATGACATGAGCCCCGCCATAAGCAAATTGCCCTGGGTAAGGATCATTTAAGGGGTCGTCGCTACGCATTTCTGTGGCTCCAAGGTAGCCATCGGCGGCGGCAACGCCACCATAACAGGGCACGCCGTTGAGATTCATCTTGGAAGAGCGCATGGTGGGGGCCTCTGGCTGGCCTATATTAAAAAGCAAACCCGAAGAGCACATGGGGGAAAAGGTGCCGGTGGTAACCACGTCCACCTCTTTGGCGGCCTCTTCTTTGCCCAAACGGCGTACGATATCGCACATTTCTGCGGCATTGACCACAACGGCTTTGCCCGCTTTAATGCGTTCATTTATTTCTGCAATGGTTTTTGTAACTTTATTTTGTGACATATATTCTCCTTATAGATAAGGTACAGGGTGCGACGGTAACAGACAACTTTTTCTTTGTAAATAGAGAAACTTGCCACCTGCCCGACAAAGCCTCACCCGCTTGACCTTACCCCCCACCAACCTTTGCCCCAAAACAAGTTTGGACATTCACCACTCTTTGAGGTAAGAGAGGCCTAATATATTTTACAATACCATAGGTGCACCATGCCAAAATTACAACATATCAGAAACTTTTCCATCATTGCCCACATCGACCATGGCAAATCAACCTTGGCCGACCGCATTTTGGAAATCACCGAACTTGTGTCAGATCGCGAGAAAAAAGACCAATATCTAGATAAAATGGATCTTGAACGCGAACGCGGCATCACCATTAAGGCCCAAACGGTGCGCATTCCCTTCACTTCCAAAAGCGGTGAAGAATATATTTTAAACCTCATCGACACCCCAGGGCACGTGGACTTTAACTACGAAGTATCACGCTCCCTTGCCGCCTGTGACGGCGCACTCTTGGTGGTGGATGCCACCCAAGGCGTGGAAGCTCAAACCCTGGCCAACGTCTATTTGGCTCTGGACCATGACCATGAAGTCATTCCCGTGCTCAATAAAATTGACTTACCAAGCTCCGACGTGGACAGAGTGCGCGAAGAAATAGAAGAAGCCATTGGCCTTGATTGCACCGACGCCCTCCCCGTTTCTGCCAAAACCGGTGAAGGCGTAGCTGAAGTGTTGGAAGCCTTGGTGCAGCGTTTACCTGCCCCCAAGGGCGACCCCGATGCGCCGCTCAAAGCCCTCATCTTTGACTCTTGGTACGACAGCTACCAAGGCGTGGTGGTGCTTTTCCGCATTATGGATGGTACCATTAAGAAAAATGAACGCATTCGCCTCATGGCCACCGGCAAAGAGTATGAAGTTTTGCGCCTTGGTGTGTTTTCACCGGAGCCCACCGACATGCCTGTGCTCAGCGCCGGCGAAGTGGGCTTTTTGTGCGGTAGCATTAAGGAACTTGGTGATGCCAAGGTGGGCGACACCATTACCTTGGTGAACAATCCCGCCGAAGAACCCGTGGAAGGCTTTAAAGAAGTACAACCCATGGTATTTTGTGGTCTCTATCCTTCCGATTCCGATGATTACGAAACCTTAAAAACCGCCCTTGAAAAATTACAGCTCAATGACGCGGCTTTTTCCTATGAGCCTGAAACCTCTCAAGCTCTAGGCTTTGGTTATCGTTGTGGCTTCCTTGGTCTTTTACACATGGAAATTATCCAAGAGCGCATCGAACGCGAATTTGAAGTGGCCCTCATAGCCACTGCGCCTTCGGTTATTTATAAGGTTGTCACCAGCGACGGTCAGCATTTAGACATTGATAACCCCTCTAAATTGCCCGACGCCAGTAAGATTGAAAGCTTGCTTGAGCCGCTGGTAAAAATGGACATTCACGTGCCCAATGATTATGTGGGTAACGTCTTTAAGCTGTGCGAAGAAAAACGCGGTGTGCAAAAGAACTTACACTATTTAGCCGCCAACCGCGTGGTCATCACCTATGAATTGCCCTTCGCGGAAATTGTGTTCGACTTCTTTGACCGTTTGAAGTCCACCACCAAGGGCTATGCCTCCATGGACTACGAATTTTTAGATTATCGCCCTGCCAACTTGGTGCGCCTTGATATTATGCTCAATGGTGAACCTGTGGACGCGCTGGCGGTCATCGTACACAAAGATAAAGCCTACCATTACGGCCGTGCGCTGGCCTTAAAGCTGAAGCGCACCATCCCCCGTCAGCTTTTCGAAGTGGCCATTCAAGCGGCCATTGGGCAAAAGGTTATTGCTCGCGAAACGGTTTCGGCTTTCCGTAAAAACGTTACTGCCAAGTGTTATGGCGGTGACATTTCTCGTAAGCGTAAACTACTTGAAAAGCAAAAAGAGGGTAAAAAGCGCATGAAGCGCATGGGTAACGTGGAGTTACCGCAAGAGGCATTTCTCGCCGCCCTCAAGGTTGGCGACGACTAACAGGACTTTTTCAAGCGCCATCCACGGCGTCAGAGGAAAAATCCAAAACCCTTATGTATGTCCCTATACACGTCGTGTTTTGGATTTTCCCTCTTCCTTGTGGCTCACGCTTGCAAAAGCCCTGTGTGCATGACGCGTTATGTATAGCATGAAGGCCTTGCATCTCACTATTTTTGACGCTTTGTATGTAGTATAACAACCTTGTGGCTCACGCTTGCAAAAGCCCTATGTGCATGACGCTTTGTGTGTATGACAAAAATCCTGCATGCCTGACGCTTTGCACGCGTTGCAAAAGCTTGCATAGCACTTAACATCACATGAAATCATGCATAAAAAACTCTAACAAACATATCATAACTAAAGCTTTTACAACATACCCCGATTTCTTTTTCTAAGGAGTATTCTCATGTCTACAAAAATACATAAACTTCTTCTCTGCCTTATGGTTCCTTGCCTTTTCCTCTTGGGTGCATGCTCTCCCGAGCAAAAGACCCAAGCCATAGGCACGGCAGAGCCAAGCTCCGAAGCCAGTGCCGAAGCCAAGCTTGAACCTGCACCAAAGCCCGAGCCCAAGCGCGCGCGCCTTGTTTTCGTGGGTGACATCATGGCCCACGACACACAGCTTGCCATTGCCAAGAAGCACGGCACCCCAGAAGAACCCTACAACTTCCGCCCACAATTTGCTTATGTGAAGCATCTCTTAAAAGGAGATTTGGTGGCAGGGAACTTCGAAACAGTTCTTTCCGGCGACAAGCCTTATGTGGGCTATCCCAATTTCAACACACCAGACTCCTTGGCTGCGGCACTCAAAGATGCCGGCTTTGGCATGCTCTTTTTGGCCAACAATCATATTCTTGATCGCGGTATCAAAGCCGGCCATCGTACCAGGGATTATTTGGAGTCCCAAGGCTTCACCACGGCCGGCATTGGCGTAAATAAAGCCCTTTTACCCATAGTTGACGTCAATGGCATAAAAATTGGCTTTGTCAATCGCACCTATGGCACCAACGTGCCCGTGAAGGAAATCCAAAAAAATCTTGTGCATGTGCCGCGCACCAATCCACCTGCGGCTCCTGCCACCCCCACCGACACCGTGGCCGAAGATGTGAAAGCCCTTCGTGAAGCCGGTGCCCATTACATCATTGCTTCCTACCACTGGGGCCCAGAGTACGTACCTGCCCCCAGCAAGGATCAAATTGCCGCCGCCAATGCCGCCCTTGAAGCCGGAGTTGACGCCATCATTGGACACCATCCGCACATTCTTCAGCCCATGGAAGTGATCCAAAAGGGCGACAAAGAACAATTCATCGCATGGTCTTTGGGGAACTTTGTATCAGGTCAGCGCACCACGCCTCGTGAGCGTACCGTTATCCTTGCTTTAGACCTTGCCACCGATGCCGACGGCAAGCTAGGCCTTGAGCGCGTATCTGTGGCACCTGTGTGGGTGGATATGGTACGCGGTGAGCGCATTCGCTTGCTTCCCACTCGCTTTGGGCAATTGCACCGCTTACGCATGGCCTACCCACGCGGCATAGACCCTGCCATATTTAAAGAAGTGCAGGAATCAGAATATTTAACCAATAAGCTCAACGCCATAGATAAGGCCGTGGTGGACTTCCTCAAGCTCCCCGCCCCCGATGCCATGGGCTTCCATACCGTTTGGGAAAAATAGTAAGAGAGTAAAAGGTTATTGGAAAACCAACTGGTGGAAAACCTTTTGTGAACAAAAGGTTCTTCCCCCAGACCCCC
>CAYJLO010000031.1:0-29243 GCA_964370835.1 uncultured Desulfovibrionaceae bacterium | reverse complement strand
CGCCTTCGCTTATGGCAATACTGGATTCTCGTAGTGCACTCAGTCTTTTTACAATAATTTTTGCAATGAACAAGCGAACAAGAAAAATCATGACTACTATGGTGGCACAACCAAGTCCTATAATAATATAAGTAGTTTCACGTAACTGTGTCATGTCTGGGGTAATGTCATTGATTGTAGTAAACTGACCTAGTATCTCTTTGGACGAGCCGTGGCAATGGTAACAGGCTTGCTCATTTTTAATACTATTCACAGAAACATAATACCACTTATCCTTATGAGAAACCAATTCTGTTTTTTGAACATTTCTTGTGGTAGCTTCTTTCATAAGCTGTATAACACTTGCAGGAATATTAAGACTGCTTACGGGGGGTTTATTTTTTATATCCTCTGTTGCATATGTCACTTTATCTAAAAAACTCGACATATACATCTTCATTTCAGGGCGACTCTTGCCAAAATAGCTAAATTCTTTTTGCGTCGCTGTATTATCACCTGCAATCATGGGACGATAGATAATATTTTGTACAAGTTCTTTCACAACGACAACATTTTTATTCATGGTATTTATAAATCTTTGTTCATTTGTATAAGATACAAATATCAAAAAAACACCTATGATTAAAGTCATCATTATGCCTACGAGTAATGCAAACTTATGTCCTATTTTTTTACGTATTTTTATCATAATGTCTTTTCCTATGTAGTAAGATTAAAATGTAATCACTGTATATTTATGGATACTCATGAGAAAAAACTATTTTAATGGCCGCCAGAATAAATGCGCCCATCGTATGATATTCGCGCTATCCTACTATCATCATGACAGGTTTCACAAAGTTGTATGGTAGGCGTGCGTGAGATGGATTCGGGGCTACCATCTTCTGAATGCAGTCCGCCCATGCCATGACAAGATTCACACCCCACATCTGCCAAGTGCGGTGTTTTCGAATAGCTAATAAAACCCTTTTTACTTCCATAGCCTGTGGTATGGCAGGACAAACACCCCTCAAACTCAGCTTCGGTAAGTTTTTCTTTCATTATCATGACAGAGTTTTTACTAGTAGCTTTTTTGGAATTGGTTTTAAAGGCTTTTACAGTATCGGCATGACATTCAGCACAGGCATCGGTGCCCACATACCAATTTTCTGAGGCAGAACTCTCGTTGACGGTAGCTCCATCTACTGGTTGCGCGTACGCAGTCGTGTGTATGTTCAAAAACATGATGCAACACACTAGACCCAAAGAAAAAAATAAAACAAACCTACTCATAAGACACCTTTCCTCATAATCATTACATATTGAATTACAAAAATCTTGGAGCCTTAGCAGGCTGCTGAAAAACCTGTTATGGTAATTCCACTCAAAACAACCCTATTAGCTGCGAAAACAAGTAAATGCCTAGTGTTTACGCAACATATGTTGTTAATTACTTTTATAAATATACACAGTTTTACGATATATATACGAACATAAACAAAAAAATAAATTTCCACCACCATAATAAGTAATATGAGATGTGTTGAATGCATCAAACTATATCGGCAAAAACAAATAACTATTTAGAGGGGAACAGTATAAATCAATATTTTACTTGAAAGATTTTACATTTCCCCTCTACTGTATAACAAAAGAAAAGGAAAACTTTCAAAATATGTACTTTGTTTTTGTGTCATGGATATACCTCAACTTTTAGATTAATAGTTTACAACATACGCCTACTTCCCCCTCAATCTCTCATACGGCAACGCCCCAAGATTCACCACAAGTTCTTTCATCATATCAGGATGTTCACGTATCTTCACAAAAAATTTATCACTCTGCTCATATCTATTCAAGCTTATAATATTCAAGTAAAACTTTATCATCCACTTACAAGCGCTCTGCGTTATCTCGGGCAGCATGGTCAATGAAAAGCACGTATAAATGCTGAACTTGGGTATGTCCTTATCAAACATACGGCACACTTGGGTTATAAAGGCATAAATACGCCTAGCGGGAGGTTTTCTTTTCCACAAAAAAGCCCCCCATGCGCAAACATGGAGGGCTTATATTTTGGATTAATTAGGCAACTATGAGTTAATCAAGCTAGATTGAATGAGAATGGTCATCTTATCATCTTCGCTTTCAAATTGAGTATAGCCATCTATGCTGCTTCCCTTGTTGGTCCAACCTGTGAGGTCAGCATCGGTAAGTCCTGTCTTTTCGTCCTTACCTTGCAATTGCTCTTGTAAGGCTTTAGCAGCTTCTATGGCGTCGGCATCGGCACCGTCTTTACCAAACATCATAATTTCCACATTGGAAACGCCGCTATTATTAATGAGCTTTTCCGCATCCATAAGAGAAGTTACACCAGAGAGTAAGATATCAATGCCATTGCCGCCATCGACGGAAAGCACGTCATCAATATTTACACTATCGAAACCAGACATGATGATAAGGTCATTGCCATCGCCGCCCAACACGGTGTCTTTAACATCGGCAAAGAAGATATCATCTCCAGTACCACCATCTAGAAGGTCAGCACCTGCACCACCATAAATGGAGTCAGCACCCTTGCCACCATAGATGGAATCGTCGCCTTCTCCGCCGAAGAGAGAATCAGCGCCCTTACCGCCATAGATGGTGTCATCACCTGCACCACCATAAGCAATATCATTACCCTTACCGGCATTAATGGTGTCATCTCCGCCATCATCGTAAGCACTAAGATCTTGCTGAGTGAGCCACTCTGGATCTTGTTGTAATGTTCTGATGATATCTTCCTCATCAGTCTTACCGGTTACAGCTTGTAAGTCTTCAGTGGTCATGCCACCAACTAAGATGTCACCTACTTTGCTTCCATCAATGCTTTCCTCAAGATCATTAAGGTCAGTGGAAACTTTTTTGGGAAGATCTAAGGAGTGGTCACCAACGACCACAAGCTCTCCGCCTGCATTTTCTACGCTGTCATTTAGGTCTTTAAGAGCCTTTTCAGCAGCCTCTTGTGCTGCAAGTCTTGCCTGCTCTTCAGCGGAAGCGTAGTCAAAACCTGGCCATTTTATCGTGGAAGTGGAATCAAAGGACTCAAGCATTTTTTCACTAAATTGTGAAGTGCTCACAGTCTCATTCCCACCCACAACAGTGGCTGTCACAAAGAGATTTCCATTTTTATCTACACCAAGAGTGAGTTCATATTCTTTCTCGGTTACTTTATCACCAATAATGTTTGCTGCTACGCCCTTGGATGTCCAACTATCACCAGGTTGTTTGCCGCTAATATCAAAAAGAATTTCACTGACAACACCCCAATGCCCATCCTGAGGAATATCACCAAACTTGACTGTGTTTGGCATATTGGCAACTTCAACAGGCTGATCGCCATTGCAAGCCACCACCACATTCACAGGCTGGGAGCTGGCAGCAGCAAGACTATCAACAATACCGTTGGCTACCGTTAAAGCACTGGTAAGGTCAGAAGAGCTTCCTGCAAGTTTAACATCATAGCCACTTAATGCGCTCATATCAAATTTATCGATATCACTTTGGCTACCAAAGAGCACCACTTGCGCATTACCTGCTTGCTTAATGGCGCTTTCTACGGCGCTTAAATCACCAGAGGAAGCATCAATGACAATAACTGCGCTGGACGTTGTATCCACAACAAGCTTGGAAAGCATGCTGATGGTAACAGTGTCGCTGACTACGTCTCCATCACTGTCTGTGGCAGATAAGGTAAAGCTAAAGTCTTCACCTTGCGTTTTGTTATTGCTGTCAAAGGTGTACGTACCATCACTTTCAATGGTGAGTTTACCAAGGCCCTTAATGTTCATGGTCTTGCCAAACTCTACGTCCCTTAAAGTTTTGCCACCATCAAAGCTAATTTGGTATGCACCACCGTCTGCACCTAAATCCACAGACCATGTGCCAGTGTGCACAGTACCAGCTTTAATGATTGCACCCTCATCAAGGGAAACGATGGGTGCGTCATCTTTGATGTCTACATTAACAGTAATGCTATCGGTTGCATCACCTTTACCGTCTTTAATGTCGATGGTGAAGGAATCAGCACTTGCTGCTACATCATCGTTTTCTGCAGATGTACCGTGATCAAATACTGTATCTTGCGTGTAGGTATAGTTAAGCGTGTATGTTTTCGAAGCTGCATCATAAGTTACCTTAGGATCAACAGTAATAAAGCCATAATCAGGAGAGCTTACTTCGAATCCATCTTTATTTGTAAGCGTTAAAGAACCATCGTCATTTTTCGTTACAGTAAATACCACACCACCAACGGTGATAGTACCTTGAGCCATATCTTCCGCGGAGGTAAACTCCACAGTACCCTTGGCAACAGTACTTGCTTCACCAGCTGCAGGAGTTTCCCCTTCTTTTGTGCCAGAAGCCAAGTAGGATTCGTCCACAGTAAGAGTAGCAGTTTCTTCCTTGATTTGGGGAGCATCATCGGTGCCGTTAATGGTCACGGTGATTTCCTTACTGTCCCAAGCGCCATTTTCATCTTGCACGTAGATGACAAAGCTTTCTTCAAACTTTTCACCTTCACCAAGAGCTTGGATGTCATCGTTGAATTTTGGATCTACAACATATGTATATTCACCAGTATTCACGTTGATTTCAAGCGTTCCGTACTTACCTTCTTGCACATCAAAGGTTTGATTTTCTCCATCAACTTCGCGTGTAACAAGATTGGATGAAACACTACCAGGCAAAGACAATTCAGGAGCACCATCTGCATTGATAAACTCAGCATCAAGCTGGCCATCACCATCTTTATCCAGATATTCTTTGATGCTGTCGAGGGAGAAACCGCTCTCGCCTATTTTGTCAAAACCATCAACAACGTCATCGCGAGCTTCTTCTGCCTTGGCAGTTGCAGCTTGAGCATTGGCATAAGCTGCGTCGGAAGCTTCAGCAGCTGTAGCAGCTCCTATAGCAACTTGTAACGGAACCCATAATGCCCCTTGCTGCCACCATGAAGCACTATCATACTGTGCTTGCAAAGAATCTGCAGTAGCGCGCAAGGCCGTAGCATCGGTAAGATCTGCTGCAACTTTGGCAACTTCTTCAAGGCCTTTAGCTGCCCCAAGTGCCACTTCCGCCGTAAGCCATGCAGAAATTTGATCGCCAAGTGCTTCTGCAATGGAAGGAGCATTTGGATCGTTACTTTCTCCCAAAATACCTTGCAAAGTTTCTGCAAACTCATCGATGATGGGTGCAGCGGCACTTACAAAGTATTTAAGCTCTGCGGTGGTATCAGCGTCGTCAGCAGTGGCAGTTCCCTTTACGGTATAGCTATGCTCATCATTTTCCGTAAGTACTATGGGCCCATCATTTAAGGACAACACGGGTCTATCATTCTTGCCTTCAACATTTATGGTAATTTCTTGTGTTGTTTCATTGCCATAAATGTCATAGCTCTTCACGGTGAAGCTGTCTTGACCAACCTCTTTTTCACCAAGACTTTGTGTGTCTTCATCGTCATTATTAAGTTCGTACGTATATGTGTAACTACCAGACGCAACATCGGGAGTTAACGTTAAGGTGCCGTACTCGCCTTCTTGGGTGTATTCAAAAGATTCCTTAATACTGTCAATGAGTACGGAAATATCAAAGCCATTGTCAAAGATATCAACAATATTTGATAGTTCAGATGCGCTTTGTAAGAGGTCGCGGATTTCATCAACGCTTACTCCACCTTCAAGAATTTTAGGAAGATCAGCAAAGCCCTTTAGTACGTCAACAATGCTACCTAATGCAGTAAGGTCAATGGAAAGTTCGCCATTAAGCACGCTGGCAGTAAGCTTACCTAACAAAACATCAGCTTTGAATTCAGGCTTAGCACCATCTAAAAGAACAAGAGGACTAGATCCAAAGGAGCTAGAGTCATCGTCGGTCACGGTGATGGTGCCCATTGCTGTATCTTTACCAGCCACATCTGCATTGGGAAGCGCATTGGCATCACTTAAAGTGCCGAATTTGCCATCAAGACTTTCTTTCAAACTCGCTTCTAAATCAAGGGTGAACTTTTCTAAATCCACACCTAAAAGCTTTAACAACTCGTTGACAGTCTCATTACCGGTGGTGATTTGGCCAATGGTAGACTCAATGATGCCATCTACCATGTCATCGCTTAAAGATGAACCCACACCAGCTTCAGTTACACCTGCTTGCAAATCACCATTTATCACAGGACCATCATTGGTGCCCATGACGTTAAAGCTAAGCTCTTGGCTATCCCAAGCACCCTTACCATCTTCCACACGTACGATGAAGTTTTCAGTGGGCAAAGCATCATCGCCATCACCACGTTTTTGCAAGGCCACATAAGCAGCCATGGTGACGGGGCCAAGCTCCACAGCTTGCTCCCAAGTGTAAAGAGTGTAAGTGTAACTACCATCAGCAGCCAAGGAAAGTGAACCATAAAGACCATTAAGCTCTGCAGGAGCGTCTGCAGATGCAGGCATTTTCTCAGCAAAAGCTTGGTATATTTCTTTGGTAATGTCCACAATACCATCAAGCTGTCCAGCAACTGTGCCGTCAAGATTAAAGATATCTGCAATATCAGAGAACTCTGGTAAAGCGTAAGAAACACTAAATGCTTGAGTATCGCCAGCATCTGCATCAGTAACTTCTGCTTTACCTGCAAAAGAAACAGAACCGCCCTTGCCTAAGAACTCGTACACATCATGCTCTATTTCTGAAACACTAAACTCTGGTCTATCGTTGGTACCTTCAAGGGTAACGGTGATTTCCTTAGCTTCGCTGGTCAAGTCACCGTCGGTCACTGTGAAGCTAAAGTTAAAGCTTACATCCTCGCCTTCGTTGAGCTTATCGGCAGCGTCTTGATCCACAACAAAGATATAAGTACCTGTATCTTTGTTGAGGTATAAATCACCAAAATCATGGCTTATGGTGTAGTCGTAAGGGAAAGCGTCCACATTACCAAGGGCATCTAAATCAATGCCGGTTAAATCGGCAAGGTTTAAAGAACCCTCACTAGCTGTACCGCCAACTATGTTAAATTCAAGATTGTTGATCATATCATTGATATCATCAATGGCAAGAATTTGACCAACAGCTGCAGGTTTACCTAAGTCAAGAGCGTTGGGAAGGAATTTATCGCCAACCACAATACCTTCACCGGCTTCTTGCACTGTCAAGTTGTTGGCCGCCAAAATAACTGGTTTATCGTTGGAGCCATACACTTCTACGGTGAGGCTTTCGGAGTTCCATGCGCCAAGATCGTCTTTAACGGTGACAGTGAAGTTTTCGTTTAAGGCTGCTTCATTATCATCACGATATTTTAATGCCCAGTAAGCTACTTCAAACACAGGGCCAAGATCTTTAGCCTCTTGCTCCGTATACAATTCATAAGTGTATTCACCGCTGTCTGGGTCAATGGACAATTTACCGTACAGACCGTTAAGCTCTGTGGCAGAACCCGTGTTTGTTCCTAAAGCTTCGTAGGCTTGCTCAGTCATGTTGGCAACAGCATCTAAAGCTTCTTCATTAACATTAACACCTAATACTTTGAGCACGTTGGCCATTTCTTGAACCAAGGTAAGTTCTGGACGAGCGTATTCAATGCTGTAGCTTAAAACTTCGCCTTTAGAACCATCTTCATCATTGCTAGGATGCAAATCAGCATCCTGACCTATGGCTTGGCCGCTGGCTTGTTCCATTTCAGGCTTATTCAAAGCGCCGTCTTCAGTAACGGTTAAGACCGCCTTATCTAAAGTTAAGGTAGGCTGATCATTGGTCCCTTCAATGGTAAGTTTTACCTTAACATCATCAGAAACATCACCGTCGCTTACGCTAAATGTAAATTCAAAGACCTTGGTCTCGCCTTCGTTAAGAGCTTGTGTGGCATCGCTACCATTGTTAAGCACAAAAGAATAAGTACCAGTGTCGCTATTTAAGTACAAGGAACCGTAGTCATTGGTGATAACTGTATCAAAGAGAGGATTACCGGAAAGCTCTTTTCCACCTTCAACGGTGAAGGTAAGCTTTTCCACATCAATGTCAGAAGCAACCACTTGCCCCACAGCCGCAGGCATACCAAGATCAGGAGCATTGGGAAGGAATTTATCATCTACGATGATGCCATTGCCGGACTCTTGTACAGTCATATCATTGGCATAATGAATAACAGGAGCATCGTTTTTACCCATAACGTCAATGGAAATATTTTTGTAATTCCATGCGCCATACTCATCGCTCACGTACACAGTGAAGTGTTCCGTGTCGAGGGCTTGCTCATTATCGTCACGCATTTGCAATGCCCAGAACGCGGCTTCAAATTCAGGACCCATAGCTTTGGCTTCTTCTTCGGTATACAATGTGTAGGTGAAGTTACCAGAGTCAGCAGAGTCAAGCTCTAACTTACCATACAAGCCATTGGCCACAATGGCAGTGGTTGGCAGTGTGGAGGCGTCTAAATAGTCATTGGCGTTGGCATTGTCCACAGCATCTTGCAATTGCCCCAAGAAACCATCAACAGTTGCGTTGGCATTGGCAATGATTTCTGAAAGAGGATGATTATCAGCAAAATCTTCCAAAGCTCCTATTTGAGCCACAAGAGCATCAAAATCTGCTTGGAATTTATCAAACAAGTCGCTTAAAGAGTCGGTAAGGATGTCTTGTAAGCTCTTCATGAGACCTTGCACAATGACATCAAGCTTATCGGCTTCTAGAGGTAATTTACCAATCTCAGTGTTCATGAGGTCTGTAAATTTACCCACTATGGTTTCGCTGATGGGATGACCCACAAGATCATCTAATTTACCAAATTCACCATGCAAGAAGTCAGTAACTTCTTGCATGGCAGCGGAAGTATCGGCAGCGTTGGTCACGTTGCCTAAGATATTTGCCAAGCCATTGTCGAGAGCCTCTTCTATTTTAGGAAGAGATTCACTTACTTTTTCTAAGTATGCGGTAAAATCTGTGGCTTCAAATTGAGCAAGCACATCGCCAAGACCTTCCACCACAGGCGAACCGGTGACGCCATCTTTAAAGTTTCTTACTTGCGCTAAAACTTCTGCAAGGTCATCATAGATGGCTTGATCTAGCAAATTAGGATTGATGTGAGAAACACTGAAGGAAAGAGTGGCGCCGGTATCAACATCATCACCCACAACATTACCTGTGACAGAATTAGCCATTCCATCGTTATCTACAATGTGAGGGTTATTAAAGCCATCTGTGACACTCAAGTTTTCCACATTTTCGCCTTCTACGGTGAAAGTGGGTCTGTCATTGGTGCCTGTAACAGTGATAACAATTTGTACTGTATCGCTATTACCAGCTGGATCTTCCACAACAGCTGTAAAAATTTCTTGGCGTGTTTCACCTTGAGCAAGACTGTCAGAAGCAGCATCACCAGTAAAGGTGTAGACAAACTCACCAGTGTCAGCATCTATAGCGATGGAGCCCAAAGTGCCTACACCAGAACCTTCAATGCTATATCTAAGATCAAGACCTTCTGGGTCAGTGGCGTCAATACGTCCGCTAGCTACAAAATCACCGGCATATTGCTGATTAGGGATATTGGGAGAAAGAGCACCGCTTACATCTCGACCAACACCAGATTCAAAAACATCAAGGGCGTTAGGAGAAGCATCAGGACCGGCATCGGCAAAAGCGATGACGCCATTAATGGTAGGAGGAGCATCAGTAGTTGAGATGGAGTCAAATCCTTCACCTGCTGCACGACTACCTAAATTTAAGCTACGGCCACTTAGACTATCAAGCCCAGCATCTAAAAGTGAAGGACTAATGGTATCAACCGTAGTACCGCCACCTTGTGGGCCAGCACCAGGACCAGCAGCTGGCATGAGATCCTCACCAAGGGCAGCAAAGAAAGCTTCGCCTGGAACAACTTCATCACCAATGACGAATTCAGGCATATTCTCTGATGTGTACGCCACATAAAAATCAGTCAAAGTAAGGCTAGAGCCATCTTCAAAAGACATGACAAGGTTGTCATCAACGCGAGTTAGTAAGGCATCACCAGAATTAAATTCAAAAACCAAACGATCTTCTGGAGCAGGAGTGAGAGTGGTAGCTTGCCCAGCTTCTGGTTTTTGTAATAAAATATCAGCCATAATAATTTCCTTTTGTTATGTTTTAGCGGCGCATACACGGCCATAGTTTATCCAAAAAGCGGACAAACAAAAAAAGCACAGCGAACTGTGTTATATCAGGGGAATATATGGGCGCTAGTTTTAGGAAAAACCAAGCGACGAGACAGACAGTCTCAGGCAAAAGCCCACAAGTGCTAATCACACCTGCTATATATAGGGGGTCACTACATCCAAAAGTGACCACACGCATCAAAATGCGTGGCTTCACCGTGACGCATTTTGGCTCTTATGTCAAGTGCTCTCAAAAAAAACATGGATTAATTCATACTTTTTTACTTTCAATAATATATTTATACTCTACAGGTAATTATCGTCATGACTTTAATTTTCATTCCCTATAAATTCATTTTTTTGCCAAAAAAAATTCATTTTAGAAGAAAATTTCATTCTGTGACCACTTACACCTCAAAAATACCTCAGCACTCACCCGCAATTCTTAAGAACAAACTTTCCTTTACGCGTAGTTTACACAATAAATATGCATAAATTACCCATGAAAAATGCAGTCAAAAAAAAAAACATGTATAATAATAAAAAAAAAGAGTTTACACTCAGGTAAACTCTCTTTTTTTATTTTTTTTCAAGTAAAGGACAGGTTCCGCCCGTTAGGCACAAGCCGCAATGGCGACAAATGGGGAGCACTTGCTTTTTCTTAAACTTTCCATCTTCTCCCTTCACATAACATTCTGTGTCCCAAGGCAAAAAGTCCCGTATTTTTTCCGGTAAATACTGACAAGACAGCACCGCATATAAAGCTTCTTTAAACATATTTTTATCCTAAATGCATATGGCTTCCACGAAGCTACAACGATTTTTGCATTTTCGCAAATACCCTTTAAAGCCTAAATAGCCCCTGAGTAAACTGCTCTTCAACTCCCTATGCCATCATATCCTCTGCCCTGTAAGAGCTACGCACAAAAGGCGCCGAAGCCACTCCCACAAAGCCCATACCAAGAGCAACGCTCTTCCAGTGATCAAATTCATCGGGAGCAATATAGCGAGCCACAGGAACATGCTGGCGCGAAGGCATCATATATTGACCTAAAGTCAAATAACGACATCCATGATTAAAGAGATCTTGTAAAGTTTCACGAGTTTCATCCCAGCTTTCTCCAAGCCCCAACATGACGCCTGATTTCACCTTAAGCCCCTGCTCTGCCGCATAAGCAAGCACTTGCAAAGAATCTGTATACGAAGCTCTAGGGCGAATACTTGGAAAAAGTCGCTGTACAGTCTCTATATTATGGTTAAACATGTGCGGCTTTGCTTCACAAACGGTGTGCACATGTTGCATATTTCCCTGAAAGTCAGGCACCAACACTTCTATACTGGTGTGAGGGTTTTTTTGTCGTATGGCTTGCACCGTATCCACAAAATGCCCTGCACCACCATCGGGTAAATCATCACGCGTCACCGACGTAATAACCGCATGCTGCAAAGCCAAACGCTGTACAGCCAAGGCCACGCTTTGTGGCTCCGTGATATCTAAAGGCAAAGGAGTGCCCTTTTGTACAGCACAATAGCGGCAAGCGCGCGTGCAAACATCACCCATAATGATAAAGGTAGACGTACCGCGGGCAAAGCATTCATTTTTATTGGGGCACTTTGCCTCTTGGCATACGGTGTGTAAATGTAAGTGTTCCACCATTTGCGCCACAGGACGTGCCTCTTTAACAGCTGTGGTGGTAAAGCGTAACCATGCAGGACGTCGCTTGGGAGGCTCCACACTTATGGGCATATCAAGCTCCGCAGCAAAAGCCTGTACAAAACGCTGTGTAACTTCTGCCATATCCAGCGCATGACCCAATTCTTGTTGTAAAGAGGTGATACGTTCGGTGGGGTTCCCGCAAGGGCTAATGGCGGCAAAGCCTTGTAAATCTGTATTAATATTTAGAGCCATGCCATGAAAGGTCACCCACTTGCGCAAAGCAATGCCAAGGCTGGCTATTTTAGCCCCTTGCACCCAAATGCCAGGACCGCGTACACTACGCTCTGTCTCAAGCCCGTAGGATTGCACCGTTTTCTCTATGGCAGTAAGTAAAGCTTCCACAAAAAAAGCTAAGCCTTTTCGCGGTAACTTCACAATGGGATAAGCCACCAATTGCCCAGGAGCATGATAGGTGGCCATGCCTCCTCGCTCCACCTTAAAAACATCTATCCCAAGGCTTTGTAATTGTGCTTCATTCATAAGCACTTCACTTTCTTGTGCCCTGCGCCCCAAGGTTATCACCGCAGGATGCTCCACCAGTAACAAGGAATCGTTCACAATCCCCTCAATACGCGAGGCCACACGCCTTTTTTGAAAAGCCAAAGCCTGCGCATAGTCCACGCGGCCCAAGGAAAGAATATCTAAGGTTTTTTGCTGCATCTTATACTCTCATCTATAAGGGATGGGGAAAAGCTTTTACACAAAACCTTTCCCCCTTCATTCATCTACTAAAATTCAGGCTCAAATAGTTCCACTGCCGCTTCAAACACACCCTCAGCCAATGTGGGGTGCGCATGAATGGTATTGGCAATATCCTGAACAGTGCCGCCCATGCGCATGCATAAGGCTGCCTCAGCAATAATGTCTGAAGTGTGCTCTCCTGCCATATGCGCACCCAAAAGACGTCCACTTTCAGCCTCGGCCACCAACTTAATCATGCCGGCAAGATGCCCAGAAGCTTGCGCTTTTCCAAGTTCACGCAACAAGAACGTGGCGCATTTGGTGGCTATACCTTGTTCTTTGGCTTGTTCTTCGCTTAAGCCCACACAACCGGCTTCTGGCGAGGTAAATATGGCAGAAGGTACCACAGTATAATCCATGGGAGCCATATCTTGGCCTTGCTGTAAAATATGACGCACAGCGTGAATGCCCTCCGCTGCTGCCATATGAGCCAACATGATATATTGCGGTCCAAGCACATCGCCTATGGCATAAATACCAGGCACCGAGGTTTGCAAATGCTCATTCACTGTAATCCAGCCTTGTGCATCGGTGGCAACGCCTGCACCATCTAAATTCAACTCTTGTGTGGCAGGGCTACGTCCCACAGTCACAAGCACAGCATCACACTCAACGGGGGTGATTTTGCATTTAGGGTCGGGGCATTGTCCCGCTTGAATAAGGGGTTCAATGCACGCTGTTACCTTACCGTTTTCCACACAAACATCACCCAAAGTGCTCCCCAAATGCACAGAAATACGTTTTTTCTTCATTTCTCTTTGCAAAAGCGTACTGATTTCTCCATCCACGCCGGCAATGGGAAGTAAGCGTTTCTGCCCTTCCACCAAGGTCACATTGACGCCAAAGGCACGGTAAATGAAGGCCATTTCGCAGCCCACAACGCCGCCACCCACCACAACCATATGCTGCGGGAGATTAGTGCGATCAAGCATATGATCACTATGAATAATATGTGTACCATCAAAAGGAAGACTCGGAAGCTCACGTATGGTGGAACCGGTGGCAATGATAATACTATCACTTTCCACCATAAATTCCTCTGAATCTGTGGTCACCTGCACTTGTTTTGCACTAAGAATACGGGCCACGCCTTTATGAAAAGTCACTTTATGTTTGGCACAAGCCTTGGTCAAACCGCCTTCAAGTGTAGCAATAACTTTATCTTTGCGAGCAAGTACTGCTGGCATATCAACAGCTGCCTCAGCGAGCGCAGAAAGAGTAATGCCATACGAAGATAAGCTTTGAGCTGTTTCCAAGGCATCGGCTGTGGCTTTAAGAGTTTTTGTGGGCACACAACCGGTATTTAAACAAGTACCGCCCAAACGCTTTTTTTCAATAAGTGTTACTTCACAGCCAGCACGAGCCGCCGCAAAAGCCGCAGTATATCCTCCGGGGCCACCGCCAATAATAGTAATTTTTGGCATATATTTCTCCTTCTTCCTTGAGCCTATGGCTCTAAATTATTTTTTATGTAAAAAATCAGCTTGCTTACGTAATTGTCGTGGTATTTCTTGCGCCCAAAAAGCCCAAGAGTGCTCGCCTGCAAGCTCTTGATATTCAAAATTCAATTTTTTCTTTTCCAGCACGCTGGCAGCCTTTTGATTATCTTCCAACACTAAGGCATCTTGTAATCCCGTGGAGATAAGAATTTGCTGTGGTCGCTTACCAGATATACTCTTTTCCATGAGGTTCACGGCACTATTCTTATTCCACAAAGCGGTATTTTTTTCATACGCACCCAAAAGTTCTGCAATTTTCCACGAGTCTTTATGTAAACGAATATCCAAAACACCGCTCACAGAAGCCACCGATTGAAAAAGCTTGGGATACTTAAAACCCAAGGTCACAGCACCATGCCCCCCCATGGAAAGTCCGGCCACCGCTCTTTTTCCATTGGTTGGAAAAAGCATATCCACGTGAGGTATGAGTTCTTGCGCCACAAAAGTTTCCAACTGATTATGCCATACGTTGGGACTGTTCACATACCAACCATGTTCTTCTGTCTCAGGTGCTACAATAATCACCCTTTTCTCATTGGCAACACGTTGCAATTCCTGCCCCATATGAGCATTCCAATCTTTAGCATGACCTGTGGCTCCATGAAGCACGTAGAGCACGGGAAAGCGTTCTTCGGCTTTTTTCTCAGCTGACTGCACAGAACCAGTTTTTTGCAAGCTCTGTTGTATGAGTGATTGCACAGATGAAGAAGAAGCACTCTCATTTTGTATGGACTGTAAAGAGGCAGGCAATGCTTGTTCATTCTTTTTTTCAACAAAAGAAGGTAAATAGACCACATATTCTGCCATTTTTTGCCGTGCAGTAGAGCTAAACTGTATTGTATTGGCTTTACCGGGTACGGGGATAAAAGGATTTTCCTGCACCTGCTCCATACGAATGCGTGCTAAACGCTCTTCGGCATAAGGCAGTACATGGCGAGTCAGAATATGTCCTCCTGCCGTGCTCACGTGGATATTATCCTTGCTACGCAGACGAATGGTTTTATTATCTTTATCTTTAATAAAGCTCGTGTATTTCCCATTTTTTGTAAGCAAATGTTCAATATTTTCATAAGCCACAGCAGGGTAAAAAGCACTCATATCAGCCGTGATGGCATTGATAAGCTTGGTACGATTGCCATAAGGCATGGGTCCCATGATGGGCAGAGAAACCCACAACACCTTACGATTATTTTCAGTGGCCAATTCCAAAAAGTTCAATACGCGGATGGCATATACCCTTTCCCAACCATCGGTATCAATGCGAAAACGTTTTTTTCCCACCATAATATCTTGAGTGTCGTTGGCCCCCAAGGAAATAATCAACATATCTGGTGCATGTTTTTCCAGTAACTTTTTTAAATTTTCCGGCCAATTGAAAAAATCCGGTTTACTTAACCCTGAGGAGTAGCGACCTTCTCGCACAACTTCCACATCGCTACGTTTGCGTAATGCTTTTTGCAGTGTAGGCCCAAGGCCTTCCATCATCATGGAATCCCCAATGAGCAAAATTTTTACTTTTTTTCCATAGTCAGGTATATTCGCTACATATTCTTCTATGCCTTGTGAACTGGGAGCCGCCATCATGCGCGAAGCATCATAATACGCGTAGTGCACAGATGATTGCTTTGCCTCAAGACTCTCTTCTTGTTTTTTCTCTGCAACTGTATCTGAACTCTTTTCAGAGGGCTGCATCGATTTTACATCTGATTTTTCAGATGACGTCTCGGTGGGCACCGCGGCCATTGTCTGTGATTTTATGACGTTTTCTGACGGTATTTTTTGAAAAGGAGGGTCACTCTTTTGTTGTTCCGCCACGGGAAATCCCAACAGCGAACCATAAAAGTTTTGCAAATCCTGCCATTGCTCTTGCAAGCTTTTATCTGCAACTATAATATATTCTTGACTTAAATTCGTTGTCCATTGCCCCACCCATTGCATGAGTGCCCCTATGCCGCTTTGCTCTGCCACAGTATCAATGGCTTCACTTACAGGGCGCAAGGCGGGATATTCCCCACTCTCCCCCTCAAGATAGGTGGTGAAACGCCTCGATTCAAAAATAAGCATGCAAGCAAATATGGCTAAGAAACAGAAAAATACCGCCACATTGGGGGAAGACGTTGCAGAAGGCGTTGACGCAGTAGACGTTTTTTCAGCAACGTTTCTTATTTTACCTTGAACTTCTTGCGCAGTGACGACTGGCACTGAAGCTTGAATAGAAGAAGTAGGCTTTACTTGAGAAAGAGGGCTTGTTTTTTTCTTTCCTTGGGCTAAAGATTTTTTTGGAGCAGAGGACAGCTTGCGAGCTTTTTTGGATTGCTTTTTTGCTGAGTTTTTCTTGGTTAGCTTTTTCATGCAACACCCTAAAATTGGAAATAAATAAAGGGCAAAACACCATCGGGGCCCAGCTTAAGTATCAAAGCACAAAGTATTGTAAAAATACCCACCTGCCAAAAAAGCCATTGCTGACACATCACATGCACAAAAGCTTTAAAAAGACGTGCGCCATACCATTGCGTACACATGGTAACCACAATGGCCAGCGGTACCAAAGCAGCAAAGCCTTCTCCTGCACTTTCCCAAAGAGCTATTCTTTCCATGATAAAAAGGGCTTGCTCGGCTGTGTCTGCACGAAAAAATATCCAAAGTATGCACACAAAATGAAAGGTCACAAACCAGCCCAAGAAAGCACTAGCTTTTTGAGATACAGCTCCATGCAAACTCTTGCCTTCTGCGTGCGTAACAGTCAAAAGTTTGCAAAGCCCTTGCCAAGCATGCACAAAACTTAAGCCCACGCCATGCATGATACCCCAAATAAGAAAACGTAAATGCGCACCATGCCACAAACCACCAAGGGTCATGGTAATAAGCAAATTCAGGGTTTTATTGCCGCGCTGATTGCCCCCCAAGGGAATATATAAATAGTCTCGCAACCATGTGGAAAGCGTAATATGCCAGCGCCGCCAAAAATCTTGCAATGAGCAAGCCAAATACGGAGCATTGAAGTTTTGCGGTAAACGATAGCCCATAAGACGTGCCACGCCCACGGCCAAATCCGAATATCCTGAAAAATCACAATATATTTGCATGGCATAGGCATACACTGCCATAAGCACCGTTATGGAAGCATACGCATCTGGCGTTAAAAAAACATCACGCACAATGTGTTCAGACAAATAACTAGCTAAAACAACCTTTTTAAATAATCCGCTCAAGATAAAGGTGAATCCCACCACTATATCTTGTTTTTTCTGCTCAACGTGCTGTAAATTTTGTGGCAAAAAATGCTTTTGTACCAAATTAGATTCAGGTATTACACCACCCTGCAATTGAGGGAAAAAATCTTTGGCACGCAAAATAGGCCCTGCTAAAATGGTGGGAAAAAAGGAAACAAAAACCAATACATTCAAGAGAGATTGCGGTGCTTCCTTTTGCCTATACTGATCTATGGCATAGGAAAGTCCTTGAAATATATAAAAAGACAAGCCCACAGGAAAAAGAAATTCCGTATTGGCGATAAGGTCATACAAAGCAAGCTCTACTCCAACAGCTTGTAACGCCTGCTCCACATGCAAAAGGAAAAACTCATAATACTTATAAAAAACGAGTAAAGCCACATGAATACTAACATTCACGGCCAAAATACCTTGTGCCAACTTGGGCATGGATGCGTATTTATACACTCCATGAGCCGTTAACCAATTGAGCAAGCCCACCGTAAAGAGCAAAGGTAAAAAGCTCAGTCCAGCCGTTGCATAAAAAAAGCAACTCAAACCCAACAAAAGTATTTTATATTGAGGAGTTCCTTTGCGAAAAATGGCATGAATTGCTAAAACAAGTACAAAGAAAAAAGCAAAGGAAAGTGTCACGAAATTCATATATTTTTACTCACAAGGGGGTACTTTTTATTACAAGCCAAAGCACCCACACGGACATGCGCGCCAAGATAAATATGCATGAAGAAAATTTTACTTACATTGCGTTGCATTCCTAACAAAAACAGCCTTATCTAGCAAGAAATAACTTCTCTTCCCACTTTTACTTTCCTCGCCTTGACACCATAGTGAATTTTGTTCATTAAAGGGTAAGAAAATTTTATCCCCGTGTTTAAGAACAGCTTTAACCGTAGGTGAACACTATGAAAAAGATATATACCTTGCTCACTGGCCTCATGCTTGTATTTTGTCTAAGCAGCTTAAGCTTTGCACGGGAGATCGTCGTGCTTAACGATTGTGACTTTCCTTTGAACGCCCTTCGCCTCATGAAAACAGATAGCGACACAGCCTACAATGTGCTCGAAAGCCCCCTAGGCTCACAAGAAGCCATTAAAATCACCATGAATGACACACACCTGGCATGGAACGTATTGGCAGAAGATCCAGCCGGCAGCGTGGTTACTTTTGAGAATATTATCTTTGAGGGTATTAAGCAGATTCATATTAAAAGCGACGGTACCGTAGAAATTTATCGCTAAAAGCAGTATGGCCCTTTCCGTACACGTGGTCTCACCGGCAGACCCCATCATCTTACATAGCTATGACTGGGCCTACGGTGTAAGCCCTTTTAGTCAACTATTACCAAACCTCAGCCACGCGCCCACAACATTACTTCTCAGCCTTTCTTGGACGGTGCTTTTGCGCTCGCGTTTTGCGCACCTCTTACAAGAGTATAAGGCCTATATGGCAAAGCGCCCACAGCATCGCTTTGTATTTTTAGCCAACATGCCGGAAGAGGAAGCGCTCTTTCGGAAACACGGATTACACAGTATTTTTTGCCCTCACAATGCCTTTTTAGACGAACGACTGTATATCCCTTTGGAAAGAGAACAACTCTGGCAAGGAATTATTAACGCACGCATGCGGCCTTTTAAGCGCATTCACTTGGCGGCAAAACTAGATTCTTGCTGTCTCATCACCTACGCCACTAAAGATTCAGATTACGAATACGACGCTTCTCTTTGGCAAGCAATGCCACATTTATACCGGCCACAATATGAAGGGAAAACCATAAAAACATATTTCACTCCGGAGCAACTGCGCGAGTACTATGCACGCAGTGCCTGCGGTTTGATACTTTCAGCCTCTGAAGGAGGATGTTTTGCCTCCAGTGAATACCTACTCTGCGGCTTACCTGTGGTAACCACGCTCAATGAAGGGGGAAGAAATGTTTTTTTCCACAAAGATTATACCTATTTTTGCCAACCCACCACTCAAGGGGTACGTTTAGCCACAGAAGCAGCCCTGCAATGTTGCACACCTTCACAAGATATTCGCAATGTATGCCTAGAGCGCATGGGGTATTTTAGACAAAAATATGTGGAAATGCTTTATGCAGAAGCCGCCATACATGGCTATGCCAGTACTTTTCATTGTGACTTGCAAAAGATTTTTTGTAATAAAATGATAACACCCTATGCCACCATGGAAGATGCCGTAGCACACCTTACAAGTGTAGGAATTTGCGAAAAAACCTAAGCTTCACTCACAAAAACAGCATACATGGGCGCATACTCTTGTTGGGCTTTTTTAGCATATCTTTGCCATGCGTCGCTTTGCTTACATTGCTGTATATTTTCGTAAATATGACAAGCACCTTGCTCATCAGAGGCAAAACTTACGTGATGGGTGGGCAAATAGATGCACTTTTCACCAAGTACTGAACATAGCGCACGCTCATAGCCGGCATAGTCCCCCTTGGCCACATTACACGCCATGAGCTCCGCCACTATTTTATGTTCTCGCATATTTTCTAAATGCAAAAATAGCACCTTACTGGGGCCAACCTCTGGTAAGGCAGCGTACGACAATTGTAAATCCAACTGAAAGAGTTCTTGTACATCCTTTTGTATCAACGCGTGCGCATCCACATAGAGAGCTGTCTCAAGTTCCCAAAAAATATTAGCCAATTGCAAGGTTAAAATACCGGCTATATCTTGATGGTCTGTATCCTCCTTATCGCTATCCACGGCGTACGTTTGCACAGTAAAGCCCTCATGACTCAACGCTTGTAAAGCGCACTCTTGCTCATGGGTTAAACCAATGCTTAAAATATGTACGTGATATTGAGTGGAAGAACACACATGTTCTTTAAGGGAAAATACAGCCACAAAGGTGGCTAAGGCTGTTCTTTTTTCTGTGACAAAAATAAGAGAATGGCAAGTATTCAAAACAATATCCTAAAGAGGCTCGCACAAAAGGTTTTCCCCATCAATGCCCACAGGTTTTGCCCATACAATACCATGGCTTTGATCCACAGGAAGCGTTATTTGGCACGAAGCATAATGTGCTTCTACACCTTTGAAGAGTTGTGTCTCCGTGGCTAAAGCCTTTGCCGTATCTTGCGTGCAAAGATTGGCGCCATCCAGCACCAAGGCTAATTTTTCTTGCTTAACTAATGTACGCAAAAAGGCTTCTTGCTGTAAACGTACTTGCTCGCGCACACGCGCAGCCCTTTCTAGTTTTACAGCATGGGGCACTTGATCTGTGAATTTTTCCGCCGCAGTGCCGGGACGAATGGAGTAAGGAAACACATGCGCATAGGTCAAACCAAGCTCTGCAATGCATTGCAATGTGGCTTGTACATCTTCTTCCCTTTCTCCGGCAAAGCCCATGAGGATATCTGCCCCCAAGGCCATAATCGGCCAAGTTTTACGCAACTGCTGTATATTTTCTAGTAAAGTTGGAAGCTTATAATGCCCTCTGCCCATGCGTTTAAGCACTGAGGGAGCACCATGCTGTAAGGAAAGATGTACATGCGGACAAAGCAAGGAAGACGCTGTCAAAACCTCAAGCCCTTTAGAGGTCAGCTGACTTGGCTCCAATGAAGAAATACGCAAGCGCGCTTTACCACTCCACTGCCCAGCCAAATGCTTTTCCAAAAGAGCCACAAGATCCCAAAAGTCTGCCACGCCATTGGCATGTGTGGTGAAATCGCGTCCGTAGTGATGTAAATTTATGCCAGAGAGCATTATTTCACTATGCCCTGCTTCCAGCAAGCGTTGTGCTTCATGCACAATATCCGTGGCTGGGCGCGAAATGCTTTTTCCTCGCACGAGAGGAACAATGCAATATGTGCACCCATGGGAGCATCCATCTTGCACTTTCAATACGGGGCGTGCCCTGCGAAAGCCTTGTATGGAAAAACCCTTGGCACCAAAGGGATCTACCCTTTCTGGGATGGATACAGCGCCAAGTTCACGGCCTGAAAAAAAGTCCTCACCTCCCCAACGAGCTGGCTCTTGCATAAGGAGAGCCTTGGCCTGCGGAGGAATGAGGACATCAAAATAGGATTCTTTTTCTTGTTTGGCCCAAGTTTGCGCCACCAAAGGGGCAGCACAACCTGTCAAAATACGCAAACACTTGGTATCATCATGTGCTTTTTGCCCTTGCAAGCGATAAAAAGCATGTCTGGTATCTCGTTCCCCTCTGGCAGTAATGGCACACGAGTTCACTAAAAAAACCTGTGGCCCCTGCTCTAAAGAAACTTCTTTACCGCCAAGTGCTGTCCATGCCTCACGCACAGCCTGACTTTCATACTGATTTATTTTGCACCCAAGGGTTACAATATGAAAAGTCCAACAAGCAGGCAAAGACATGATGCGTTACTTACTATGGGAGCTAACCGGCAACTCTTTTGCTGCCTAAAAATTTCACAGAAACAATTTCATAGGTGACACGTCCGCGCGGAATTTCCACGGTGACTTCATCACCTTCTTCCTTACCAAGCAAAGCTTTGCCCACAGGAGAAAGTACAGATATGGAACCGTTGGAAAAATTGGCTTCATCGGGACCAAGTAAGGTAAAAGTCTTTGTTTCGCTTGTATCCACATCTTCCACTTCCACGGTGGCGCCAAAAATAACCTTATCGCTTTCTAGGCTATCAAGGTCAATAATTTGGAACAGACCCATGCGAGATTCAATATAAGCTATGCGCGCTTCGGTCATGCCTTGGCGTTCGCGCGCAGCATCATAGCCGGCATTTTCCTTAAGATCTCCCTCTTCGCGAGCCTCTTTAATGGCTTGAATAATTTGAGGTCTTTCACTTTTAAGGCGCTCAAGCTCAGTCTCAAGTAGTGCGAAGCCTTCTTTGGAAATGGGAATATTCATGCTCTTTCCTTCCTTATGATGAAAAAAAGTACGCTTCTTTCCAAAACAAAGAAGCGTACAAACCATTAACCAATGGTTAAATGACTTTATGTGCAAAAGTCGTATACGTCAAGAAAAATTTGCCATTGCATTGTAAGTCCAATGCGCGTACAAGTGTAAAGCTCTTTTCAGAGTAAGAGGCTCTCCTTTTGCGCATAAAAGAAAATTGTGCATATTTTTTCATACATTGCAATACTTTCACATCGGACTTTTATGAAACAATATTTACGTCATCTTGGCCCCGTGCTTATTACCTGCATTTTTGCAGGTGCCATGTACCTATTATATCAAAAATTACAATCCTACAGCCTTGATGAAGTACGCAATGCACTAGTACAAATACCCCATTGGCGACTTTTAGCCTCCGTGGCCCTCATGTTAGTAAACTACATGATTCTTATCGGCTATGACTGGTTGGCACTGGTGGCCATTAACAAACCCCTTTCTCTTAAACGCGTTTCCCTTGTTTCCTTCATCGGACAAACCGTCAGCTATAATTTTGGCGCCCTTTTGGGCGGAACCACAGTGCGATATAGATTTTACGCCACGTGGGGCTTTTCAGTGGCAGACATAGTGCGCTTGGTACTCATGCTGGCCGTTACCTTTTGGGTGGGAGCACTGGGGCTATGCGGTCTTGTATTCATGGTGAATCCCCCCATCATTCCTGAGGAATTTTTACACGCTTTCCCCATCAAAGATATTCGTTTACTGGGTGGAGTACTCTTTTCCGTGGCCATAGTGTATTTCATCGCTTGCCACTTTGTACGTAAAACCATTACTCTTTTTGGTAAAGAATTTTCCTTCCCGCCCCTTAAGGTAGCTCTTTTACAAGCCATTGTGGCAGGCATTGACCTTATTGTTGCCGCTGGCTGTATGTATATACTCTTTTCGCCAGAACTTGGCATTTCTTTTGGACAGTTTTTGCCAAGCTATCTCATGGCGCAAGTGGCTGTGGTGTTAACACATATCCCCGGTGGCGTGGGTGTATTTGAATTGGTAATTTTACACTTAACCAATACCCCCAATGAGCAAATGGTCATTGCCGTGGTATTGTGTTTTCGTATTATTTACTTCATCCTTCCTTTGCTCATGGCTGCTCTACTACTCGCAACGTATGAGATTCGCCAAAATAAAGGTATATTACGCGATGCAGGCCGCTGGCTTTCTGTCTTGTCACACAGTATCAATGCCCGCATAACCTTTGGTGTAGGTTCTTTATTTTTATTATTCACAGCACTTCCAGTATGGCATCGTGGACATTTTTTCCTCTCCATCAACTGGCCACACCCCATGGCCATACTCTTACATGCCCTTTGTGCGCTTTCCGGCACCATATTACTTTTCTTAGCCTATGGTTTAGAAATTCGTCAGGCAAAAGCTTGGCGCTATACGCTCTTTTTTGCTTCTCTTGGCATCATTTGCGCCATTTTAAAAGGCATACACCTTTTTGGCGCCTTCATGCTCTGCCTACTCTTATTTTCTGTTTTTGCCGGAAGAAGGCGTTTTTATCGTAAATCGTTCTTCTGGGAAAACCCCTTCCCCATAAGTTGGCTGGCTCCATCATGGCTAGTCATGACCGGCTGTTTACTTTTGGCTTACCTTTTAGGTAAAGGACAGCCACATTATTGGTCTTGGGGAGAAAGTGTTGGCGCAATGGGTAATTTACACACTCTGGCCTTCATTTACGTGGCACTCACCTTGGTATGGATATGGCGCATAATTCGACGGCGCAAAAGCTAACCATGCCAAAAAAAAGCAGGGAGTATATCACTCACCTGCTTTTTTTATGGCCTATTTTCTTTTTTTTAACCAACTTCACTGACTTTCTCTTTACCGCACATGCTTTCTATTTCAAGACAAAGCACCGCAGTGCGCGCCAGCTTTTCTGAAGGTATAGCACCTCCACAATCAGCACTGTATCGCTGGGCCAAAGCCTGTATGGCGGCCATTCTTTCTTGCGTATCTTCAACAAAAGACATGCGTCCAGTCCCCACCACAGATTTATAAAACGTGGTGGATTTTTCTGGCACCACACATACGTCCACAATAACACTAAAACCCACTGCATTTTTTTTGCGTAAACAGTCCAGTTTACGCCCTTCAGCGGCACAGTGAAAATAGACTTTTCCTTGTGTGTAGACAAAATTAAGGGGGATAATATAGGGCGCGGCATCCGTGCTGAAAGCCACGTGCATTTCATCAGCACGTGTCAGCACATCAGCCATAAAGACAGGATCTAATCGTGCACAGTTTTTTCGACGCATGGGTATAGACATTACGTGACTCCTTCATAAGATAATCACAATCTAAAACTGACCATGCAAAAAGGCAATTTTTTTTCACTCAAACATGTAACAAGAGGCAGTATTCTCCATCACAAAACACCTTCGTGACTTAGCGCAAGTAGAAGTGTGACAACTGTCCCTTTACGCAGACATTATATTCTGCCATATGGGTGGGTGCCACTTCTTCCTTGGCAGCCAGCATATACTGCATACCCTTGGCAAGAAATGCCGTGGAGCGTAGTGTTTGTAAACGTTGGCGTAAAAGCGCATCTTCACCAAGTGCTGCCAATAAGGCTTCTTCTTGCTCTTGGCATTGCAACACCAACATATTGTCAGAAGACAAACTCAGTACAAGCTTTTCTTCCATGTGAATATCTCTTTCGCGTAGCGCATTGGCCACATGTGCAAGAAATTCCTCTTGTAATTGTTCCACATACATTTCTAATTCTTGCAAAGCCTCGGCACCATAAGCTTGCACACAGCTTTCAAGAATACCTAAAGCATGTTCTTGCTCAACCAAGGGCATTCTTTCTTCCCACATTGGTGAAGCGCTCGCGCTCTTTACCTCTGTACTTGAAGCTTGATGCACATGAAGCATGGTATCTATTGCATTGATAACGTTTCTCACGTTTGCCTCCCATGTGGATAAAATTGCCTGTAAACTTTTATTCTGAAAATTCTTAAGCAAAAGTAATGCCAATTTTTTTTCATGCCAAATTATTAAAGAAAATTTCTTGATTTTTTCTAGACATTTTCGAAACTTATATAATCCAGCACATATGGCATAAATCTTTGAGGAATTTTTTTCCGACTGCATTGTAAGTTACATTTTTTTCCTAGTTCATCCAAAAACATGGTGTACTTCGCCTGAAAAAACAATAAATAGCTTTACACTTTACCATTGCCCGTAAAATGCCTATACTGTATCAGTTGGTTAAAAGGGGAGCTAAGCCTTACTCCTTAATAAGAAACAAGATAGATAGTTTCCTCTTACAACACGCATTTACTCAATCCACCAAAGGAATTCATCTTGCACAAAATATACGCTTTACTGGCTCTTGGCAGCTGGGCCATTCTTTTATGGCCTTTTCCCACCGAAGTTTTTCTTGCCACATGCTTTGCCTGCCTTTTACACCCACTTTATATGCGCCTTTTGCATAAATTTAACACAAAAATAGCTTTTGCTTGTGTGACCACAGGCTTGTGCATAGGTATTGTTTTGCCCATCACTGTGGTGGTTCTCATGGTGACTCCACAAGCGGTTACAGGCTTACGAATGCTAGATGATTTGCAAAGCTCAGGATGGATTTATGGCGAAGAAATGCAAGCTTTTTTCGCGCATATTGACACATGGTTACGCATGCTTCCTGGCCTTGAGGGTGGTATAGAACAGTTGGGTAAGGAACTCACCTCTTTTTTAGCTTCTGCCGTACAAACACTGGTGAGCAAGGGACTTGGCATTGCCGGTAGCACCATGAGCTTTATGATGCGCATTTGCGTTCTCATATCCTTAAGCATGATTGGCATTGTTTATGCTACGCATTTTTTCTCCTTTGCCAAAGCGGTTTCACGCATTCCCGAAGCAGTCATACGCCGCTTTGTCATAACAGTGCGCCAATCCATTCGCTCTGTGCTATGGGGGGTCGTATTAGTGGCCATCATCCAAGGCGTTTTGTGCGGTTTAGGCTTTGCCGTGGCAGGCCTTCCTGGACCGGCGTTTTGGGGGCTCGTTTCAGCCATGGTGGCTCCCATTCCCTTGGTGGGCACCAGTGTCGTATGGATTCCTGCTGGTATTTATGCATGGTTTGCCATCTCTAAAACTGCCTCCATCGGACTTATTCTTTGGTGTATTGTCATTGTGGTGGGTGCTGACAATGTTCTACGACCACTCTTTTTACAAGGCGGACTTAAAACATCCTTTGTGGTGGTGCTCATAGCTGTGGTTTGTGGCCTTGTTTCCTTAGGCCCTGTGGGTATTGTGGCTGGCCCAGTACTGGCAGCTTTTGCCTTACAAGCAGCACGAGAAGCAGAACTTGTGCACGGAACCATGGGTAAAATTTCCTAAAAATGTAAAAACCTCTTTCATGACAAAAAGTATTTTTTATTGTGAAAAATAAAACTTTCCGCTTGCCAAGCCCCGCATAAATGCGTTATATTTTTTATAAGTAGAAATGAGAATCTTTCTCAGTAGTTACATGCCTTTTGGATAGTTATTAAGTTTATTGTACTTTTTTAGCAAGGATTCGGTAGTTACCGAAATATTCCTCATGGCCAGACAAAGTACTTAGTGGCTGGAGTGCTACATCTTACAACATGAGATGTATGTACTTTTTTATAAAAATCAAAGGGGGTTACTAGATGTCTATTCGTAAAACACTGCTTCTCTGTGGGCTTTTGCTCTTAAGCTTGTGTAGTTTTGCCCTTGCGGCAGACGCTACACCAAGCACTAGTCAAGAACTTCAAGCCGCCACAGAAATTGCAGCAGGTAGCGACATTCAATGGTGGATATGGCCTTTAGCCTTGCTTATTTTCTGCTTTGTCCTTGGAATTGTAGCCGTGCTGGCAGGCGTTGGCGGCGGCGTGCTCTTTGTTCCCTTGGTCAGCGGTTTCTTTCCCTTCCATCTTGACTTTGTGCGCGGTGCAGGCCTTATGGTGGCTTTGGCTGGCGCTTTGGCCGCTGGCCCAGGTCTTTTAAAACGTAACTTTGCAAACTTACGTTTAGCCTTGCCCGTGGCTTTGGTGGCCTCCATCTTCTCCATCATCGGTGCCATGATTGGTTTAGCTTTACCTGCACATATCACACAACTATGCCTTGGCGCCACCATTGTGGGTATTGCCGTATTACTCACCTTGGCTAAAAACTCCGTTGTGCCTGTGGTGACCAAACAAGACGCATTAAGCGTAGCCTTTGGCATGCAGGGCATGTTCCTTGAGCCAAGCTCTGGCGAAGTTATTTCGTGGAAAACCCACCGCACCCTTCAAGGCATGTTGCTCTTCATTGCCATCGGTCTCATGGCCGGTATGTTTGGTCTAGGCGCTGGTTGGGCTAATGTTCCTGTGCTCAACCTGCTCATGGGTGTACCACTTAAAATTTCTGTGGGTACCTCCAAATTCTTGCTCTCCATTGCAGATACATCCGCTGCTTGGGTATATTTGAACCAAGGCGCCGTTATCCCCATGATTGCCGTGCCTTCCATCGTGGGCCTCATGGCTGGATCCATTGTGGGTGTACGCTTACTTGCTTTGGCAAATCCCAAGTTTATCCGTATATTGGTAATTTCTGTACTCTTGTTTGCCGGTGCGCAAGCTTTGTGGAAAGGCTATACCTCTTCTCAAGAATTGGCAAAGCCAGCAACGGTGGAAACATCCAGCGCTGCCCCACAACAACATCCACTGACAAGCTAATTATTCAGCCAAAAGGAGCCTATTATGGATAACAAAGATGTTGCAGCTTCCCCAACGCAAGTTCGTTACGCTAATCTTTTAGGTCTTATATCAAATATTGGCCTAGCCATGCTCATCATAAGCTTTTGTATGTATGTTTTTGGCTTTTCTTTTGCAGCACCGCATGTACCTGTGGAAGAATTAGTGAAAACATGGGGCTTAAGTTCCGGAGAGTTTAATAAGTTACATAATGTCCCCCTTGGTTGGGGCTGGTTGAGCCTTTTAGCCACTGGCGACTTTAGTAACTTTCTCGGCATTGCTGTGCTCGCCGGTGTAACTATTTTATGCTACATACAGTTAAGCGTTGACCTGTTCCGTGAAAATGACAAACTCATGGGCACCATAGCTGTTCTTGAAGTTATTGTACTTATAGTTGCAGCTGCTGGTATCGTTGGCGGCGCACACTAGTCTTCTCCCCTTTTAATACATGAACCCCGGCAATCCATGTTGCTGGGGTTTATTTTTGTCTAAAAACAAGCTTTTTTAAGAAAAAAAATACTTTCCCGCATGGAATTTTTATTTTTTACCGCTAAAAACACAATAGCACCAAATAACTGTTCATAAAAAAACCTTTCCCTGCGCAAAGCTTTATTTTACGCCCAACAAAATACACATAACCATTAGAAATAAAAGCTTTTATTTTAACAGGCTTTATGCTAATCACGAAAAAGCAATCAAAAAACCTCGCCCACCAATGACCTTAGGAGATGACCATGGAAAACATTACCATCTTACTTGTGGACAGTGATCAGCAAAGCAATGACGCGTTGGCGAAAGCCCTCATGGCAGAAAGATATGCCATACAGCAAGCACATACCGCTGAGCAATGCTTACAGATTTTGCAAGAACCAGAAGCCACAGACCTAGTGGTCTTGTGTCTTGATTTGGCAGCGGCCCAAGACTATGCACTCCTTCAAGAAATAAAAACGCTTTATCCTGAGAAGCAACTTATCCTCACCAGTGCCCATGAAGACCATGACCATATGGACAATACCAATTTCACAGGCGCGTACACCATACTTCCCAAGCCGGTAGATGTTGATTTACTCATAAATAGCCTAGGCTTAAGTCTTTCCGATAAATTAGAAGGGGCCATGGTGGCAGCCAGCCTAGCACAGGCCGGTGCCTTTGAAGAGGCGGACCAAACCCTTTCGGAAATGGAGAATATGGAAGAACTTGCCGCTAAAACAGAAGTAAATTCATAATTTTTACCTGCTCCCTCCACATAATCTGAAGTAGTCTTGACTTAATCGTACAATTGCCCTTGCAAAGAAAGGGAAACT
>CAYJLO010000030.1:0-29998 GCA_964370835.1 uncultured Desulfovibrionaceae bacterium | reverse complement strand
GAGAACCTTTTTTTCAAAAAAGGTTTCCTCCCAGTAGACTTTGTCAGCAATCTGAAAAGGCGCCTTAAGCGCCTTTTTTCTTTGATATCATTTTTCCTACCAATCTTTTTCTTCGGGTGTCATAAGAATATCTTGGTACTTGCTTTGGATGGCCAGCATGGTATCCAATATTTCCATGAAACATGTCACCATTTCAGGATCAAAAGCCGTTCCTGACTCTTCATTTATGATTTTCAAAGCTTTTTCCAAGGGCATGGGGTCTTTATAGCAACGTCTGGAGACCAAGGCGTCAAACACATCCACAATGGCAGTGATACGTGCTTCCATGGGAATGCACTCTCCGGCCAAGGGCGCAGCTTCCGTACCTGTATAGCCCTTGCCGTCCCAGCGCTGATGATGATGCATGGCAATGCAAGCGGCCATTTTATCTACAGTACGTCTGGCACCTTGGAAAATTTCTGCGCCAATGCAACTATGTTTTTCCATGATACTGCGCTCTTCCGGCGTAAATCTACCGGGCTTTTTGAGCACCTTATCAGAAATTCCCACTTTACCCACATCATGCAGCATGGATGCCATACGAATATGCGCCTTGGTGCTAAAAATTTCCACCAAATCCACGCCGCGCTTCAAAGCCCAATGATGATAGAGTTCTGCCGCCATGGAGCCTACGCGCAATACGTGTGGCCCCGTTTCCAAGGGATCACGTAAACGTGTGGCTTCCAAGACGCGCAAAAGCATATCCACCGTGATGATGGCTTGCTCAATGGCTTGCCCAGCCATGAGACAGAGTTGACGCAAGGATCGCTCCACCTGAAAAGAGAAAGGTACAGGTCTGCCTTCGTACATACTATTGATGATTTGCATGACAGCCAACAGCTTATTATCTTGAGAAAGAATGGGCAAAGCGCAAATGGAAACGGTATTATAGCCTGTGGCCTTATCGAAGGAGTCATTAAAAGAATACGGTGCATCTTCGGGTAAGTGGCGTACATCTGAAATATTTAATACGGACACATTACTGGCCACATACCCTGCTATGGATGTGGGCGTAATGGGCAAGCGTGCATTAAGATACTGCTGGCGAGCCGATTGAGAAGAAGTGAAAAGCGTTTCATTATGCGAATAAGAGAACACCAATTGCCCTTCTTCCACCAAATAAATGGTTCCGGCATCGGCATTGGCCAATTTGCGCCCCTTGGTGAGCAAAGCATCAAGCACTGTACTCATGTCAGGAATACCCATGAGCTCCGAAGAAAGTGCACAATTTTCACACTCTGCCACATCGGTAATATGCTCATGAGGGCTAGTATGCGTCTCGGCGCAGCGCATGATAAGACCTTCATAAGCCATACAGAGCATGTTACCAAGACTAGGCTCCTCACTGAGCAAACCATTGGTAAGAGCATCTAAAAAATCATCATCGCTATGGGGGCCGTAATGCGTAGGAACAAAGGTCTTTACGCCAAATTCTTTCACCAGCGGTATCCATTGCTCAATGGCAGAATGCCCCCACCCCACATGGGCTGGGTATGAGCTTAAGGTATACTGAGAATCCAAAATGGCAATGTCAGCCTTGGCAAAGCCTTGGAAAAATGAAGACTGAGCATAATTTTCAGGCAGCTCCACACCAAGCTCATGATCTCCACTATAAAAGATGGAATGTCCCCGATTTTCCACACGATACGCTGCAGAGTACAAGCCCTGACTATGATCATTACCATGCCAAGACGCATACGCACCCACGGTCACACCACCGGCAAGATGCACTATTTCTTTATCTTTCAGAGGAAGTATACGCCTTTTGCTGGCCAAAGCATCCCACGGAACAGGGAAAAAAGAGGAAGAAAAAAGAGTTTTAACAAAGGCTTCCGCGCTCATGCCGCCAATATTTTCTGGAGCATAAATGTCAATTTCCCATTCCGGCTTATAGATGGGCTCAAAAAAAGGCAAGCCGGACACATGGTCCCAATGGCTATGTGTAATAAAAATCACACATTTTTTCGGCTTAGACCCGTCTTTGATGGATTCACCAAAATTACGTATGCCAGATCCGGCATCAAGGATAATATAAGGAGCCTCGTCCACATCCACAGCATAACACGACGTATTGCCGCCATGTCGCATAAACGCTTCTCCGCCGTTGGCCAATGACCCGCGAACACCCCAAAGCTGTACTTGCATCTTGTCCATCCACTGTTGGTGTTATTCCATACGCAATACCGTAAGGGAATAATTCCACATGAATTTCCTTATATTGCGTAGCGTATTCCCCTAAAAATAGTCCCTGAATGTCCCTTTGTCAATGCATGTACACACGTACACTTTCATGTACACAAAAAGTTCATACCAAAAAAACTTACATGCCTTGCGTCAAACATTGAACATACTTTTTCAGCATCATTTTCTCATCAAAATTATGCACCACAGTGGAGCGCGCGTATTGGCGCATGGTCTCTAAAGCGTCATGATTTTTCAAAGCATAACAAACTTTTTCAGCTATTTCTTTGGGATCATGAAAATCCACCAATAAGCCATTGTGCCCATCTTGAATAATTTCCTGCACAGGAGCCGTGGCCGAGGCCACCATGGTACAACCGCAACTCATGGATTCAAGCAAAGACCACGATGTGGTAAAAGGCACCGATAAGTACACATGCACCGAAGACATATGTAAAATGGCTCTATACACAGGATAGGTTTGCATGGGGAAAATATGCACACGTGAGGTATCCACTTGCACCTCTTCTTGCATTTGTTGCAGATAGCTTTTTCCATTCGGTAAAGGAAGGGAGTACGAAAGCTTTTCCCCGCCCACAATGACAATATGCACATCTGGTCTCTGTTCTAAAATATGAGGAATACTACGATAAAAACTAGGAAAACCACGGTGCGGCTCCAAAGATCTTGCCAAAAAAGTCACCACGGGCTTTCCCCTAAGACCTTCCAAGCTGGGGGGTAAAAAGGCAAGGGTTTCTTCACTTGGTAAACAAAAAAATTCTGTGTCTATACCATTATGCACCGTTTGCAATTTGGGTATATACTGTATGGGAAATTGTGCTCGCTGCCATTGGGTGGCTGTTATGGCCACATCCACCATGTCTAAAGCCCCAAGACTTATGATATTGCACTGCCTTTGCTGCATTTGCATGCTAAAGTCTGGCTTAAGGTCCGTGTGGTGAATTTCTTTTTCCGTGGCAGGGGTATACATCCATTCAAAAAAACCCGTTTGCCGTGCTTGTGGAAACACTTCTTTGGAATAACTTATACATCCAAAATTGGCATGTCCATGAATCAATTCTGCTTGCAAGCCCTTTTTTTTCAGCAACATTTGCCCTTCTGCAAAGAGTGTTGCCATTTCATTGATGCTTATTTTACTCAAATCTTTGCTTCTACAATTCATTTGCAACCAATGCACACCTTTGGCTTCCAAGTCTTTACGGCGACGAAAAAGCGATAAAAAATATACCTTATTTCGAGGATCTTGTGCCAACAATTCAGACAGCTTATGAAATTGCGCAGGATAGTTATGGTGAACAAAAAGAATGTCCATACAAAGAAAACTCCTCTTAGCTTTTTATACCTTAAAAAAACAAGATTTTTACACGTGCAACAGTCCAATGGCCTCAAAAAGCATTCACGTATGCTGTTTTTCAAGATGCCAACGCACCTTCAAAGGACATGGGGCACCGACAAAACCCGTACTTTTAATGGCTTTGTATTTTCATAATATCCCCTTTCTTCACACCGGGCCGATGCCTTTTTCTACATGTTCTTCCCCTGTTCAGCAAGGGCACAGCCCCTGACAAAACTTCTAACAAAGGTGCGAAAGAGAAAAATTGCAGAGATTCAACCAATTCATAGCAAAACACTGTAAAAAGATTCCTTTTGACCAAAAATATGCACATTTTTTTCTTTATACAGTGCCACACCCTTTTTTGTGAAGAGCCACGCAAAAATCAGCATTGAATTACTATGAATTGAGTGTGCAACCACTCAAAATCATATCTTTTTCATACAAAGAAAGTACCACTTTATTAGTAGCCAAAAGATAGGTTTTATGCTAAGAGTGCTCATTATTGAAATACGGAGTCTTGCGCAAGGCCCACTCGCAAACCTTTTGCTTTAAAATTTAATATATTAGCACATAATATATTCTCCGTAATTGGTCATTGATGTTTTATGCCTGACAAGGGCACCATGTGAAAAGAGCGAGGGTACAATATGCCTTACACCAACAATGGAAAATTAGTGTATCTTATGGGGCCTTCCGGCGCCGGCAAAGATGCTTTTCTTAGCGCTGTGCGTCCTCTTGCTGAGCAAGAGGATCCAGATTTACGACCCATGGTCATTGCGCAAAGACATATCACACGACCTGCCACTGCCACGTCGTATGATGAACAGCATTACCCCTGCACTGAAGAAGAGTTCTTAGAAGGCTTGGCCCAGGGGGATTATGTCATGTATTGGCAAAGCCATGGCTTGTACTATGGCATAACTCAAGAAATTGAGTCAGGCCTTGGCAGCGATGCGGTGGTCATTGTAA
Source organism: uncultured Desulfovibrionaceae bacterium (assembly GCA_964370835.1). Lineage (GTDB taxonomy): Bacteria > Desulfobacterota > Desulfovibrionia > Desulfovibrionales > Desulfovibrionaceae > CAYJAD01. The sequence continues at coordinate 25,452 of CAYJLO010000030.1, read as the reverse complement.
ACGGTTCGCGCGAGTATTTACCCGAAGCGCAAAAGCTGTATCCGGATCTTATCCCCATCTTGCTGGAAGTAAAACCTGAAAAATTACGCGCTCGTTTAGAGGCTCGCGGCCGAGAAAGCCAAGAGGAAATAGAAGAGCGCCTTGAAAGCGCAGGCACCTCCATACCTGCAGCGAAGAACTTACACATCATTGACAATTCCGAGACTTTGCAAGAAAGTTTAGAAGAATTTATTAAAATTATCAATTCATTACGCTGCCTCTAAAAAAGGCACACACAAAACCCACTGGGTGTGGCGTACACAATGCGCCACACCCTCTCCAAAGCGCATACCTGCCCACAGCCCCTGCTAATAATAATGACTTTTATTTTCAGTATTATAGCTACTTATTTGCATTGACACTTACATATTTTTTATACTACAGAAAAACCTACTAAGATGTTATGAATTGCCTTCTCGCTTACAGCTGAGAGACAGCTGGCATACGTCTAAATTTATTATCGCGAGAATTACCATGGTACAAAGCACAACTTTCAAGAAAATTGCTCCCTTGGAGAATACTGAAGAGGAAAAAAACTACATCTTTGATGAAACTTTTTTCAACACTTCTTATAGCCCCATGCACAGCGAAGACCCTTTCGCTGAAGAAGAAGACCTTTTTACTCACACAGACCTAAGTGGCAAAGTAAATATTGACAGCGACGACCTCATTTTTATGGATTTGAGTGACATTGCTCATAACGACAGCGTCTATGGCCTTGAATTTGACGAGGACGAAGATGTGGACGTTCTTCTCGGCTCCAAAGAAGCCTTACACTCTGTCACGGATATGTTTGAACAAAGCCAAGAAGCTTTCATGGAAATGGCCGTACTTGGAGATAATATCCAAGGCCAAAGCATGCAAGAAATGCTTCATGGCGTGGGTATCACCAAGAATACAGACGGTAGCATTAGCCTTGGTCAAGGCTGGCAAGCCAATCGACACGAAAACAACTTTAGTGAATACACACACAGCGAAAGCGACACAACCTTACTTGTGCATCAGACCTTGGTTGTCACTGGAAGCTAAAAACAGCTTACTAAAAAAGCCCCTATGCAAGAAAGTATAGGGGCTTTTTTATATGACAAAAACTGGTTTTACCAAAAATACTTTTGCATGGAAGCTTACAACCTATGCAACTACATAAGCCACGCCCAACACCAAAAGCTTATTCAGGTGCTGGGCCAGCGGCATAGTAGCAACGCTTGGGTGAGTGCACCTTATTATCTTTTTTAAGCTCTGCAATATGCTTGGAAACATCTTTACTGTCTATATTTAAGGCTTTAGCTATGTCGCCGGGGCGAACGGGTTTACCTGCATCTTGCATGGCTTTTAATACTTGATCTTGCATAATTTCCTCCGGGGGATTCTTATTGATAGAAATTCCTATTTATAAACTTTATGCTTGTCCGTCAAGCTTTTTTCTGGCATATTGCTCTGGACAGATGACATCATCATTTTAAGATTTTAGGACAGGTATGACAAGCCAAATTCTTCTTTTTGATATTGGCAATACATCCATCAAGGTGGGCTTAGCTTCTAAAGACAGCTTAAAAACCACCTACACCTTGCGCACGCATACAGACCAAACTGCCGACAGTCTGGGTCTTACGCTGTACTCTTTATTACAACACGCTCAAGTGCATATGCCTTCCCTCGAAGCTTGTGTTTGTTCTTCGGTGGTGCCAAGCATGACACCACTGGTTCAAGAAGCTTGCGCACGCTATGTGGGAGCACCCTTTAAAACCGTGCCGCAAGACATTCCCGTCCCTCTAAAAAATTGCTACAATAATCCCCACGAAGTGGGCGCCGACCGCTTGGTATGCGCCTATGCCGCGCGAAAGCTTTTACCCCAAAGTCCTTCCCTCATTGTGGTGGATTTTGGCACCGCCACCACCTTTGACTGCATTACCCATAATGATTATCTTGGTGGCATCATTTTTCCCGGCGTACATACCGCAGCAGGGGCACTGAGCCTGAAAGCTGCCAAATTACCTCGTATCAATTTAGATACCACGGACACAGAACCCGTCCCCGGCAGAGACACTGCCTCCAGCATGCAGCATGGCATTTTATTTGGGTTTGCCGCCATGGTGGAAGGCTTAAGCCAGCGCCTTGCCAAACAAATGGAAGGGCCCGTACATATTATGGGTACAGGCGGCTTTGCCAAAGACATTGCAAAGGTCAGCTCTTGTTTTGACTCTGTGCTCCCCAACTTGATTTTAGATGGCTTGCGCCAGCTCTATTTTGAGCAATAGCACGCACATCTTATATGCACCACAATAACTACAACCTTGAGGAGAAGCCATGAGCACCATCGTATCTGTTCTTGCCCGTGAAATCATTGACTCTCGCGGCAACCCCACCGTGGAAGTGGAAGTAAACCTAGAATCCGGCCATATTGGTCGCGCTGCTGTTCCCTCCGGAGCCTCCACAGGGTCTCGCGAAGCCTTAGAAATGCGCGATGGCGATAAAAGTCGCTACGGCGGCAAAGGCGTTTTAAAAGCCATTGAAAATGTTAACGGCGAAATTGCCGAAAACATCATTGGCCTTGACGCATTACGTCAAGTGCAGTTGGACAATACCCTCATTGACCTTGACAGCACCGACAATAAATCTCGCCTTGGTGCCAATGCCATGCTCGGCGTGTCCATGGCCACTGCCAGAGCCGCTTCCAGCTTCCTTGGCTTACCTTTGTATCAATACCTTGGTGGCATCAACGCCAAAGTGCTTCCCGTACCCATGATGAACATCATCAATGGCGGCGCACATGCTCCCAACAACTTGGACATTCAAGAATTTATGATCATGCCCGTGGGCGCCTACACCTTCCGTGACGCCTTGCGCATGGGTGCTGAAGTATTCCACAGCTTGCGCGCTTTGCTTGCCGCCGACGGTCACGTGACCAGCGTTGGCGATGAAGGTGGCTTTGCCCCCAACTTGAAAAACCATGATCAAGCTTTCACCTATATCATTCGCGCCATCGAAGAAGCCGGCTACATCCCCGGCAGTGAAATCGCCCTTGCCATCGACGCCGCCGCTTCTGAATTTTACAAAGACGGCAAGTACATCTTGGCCGGCGAAAATAAGAGCTTTGAAAACGAAGAAATGGTGCATTGGCTTGCTGAATTCACCGAAAAATACCCCCTCATCTCCATCGAAGACGGCCTTGCCGAATCCGATTGGGATGGCTGGCGTATGCTGAGCTCCAACATTGGCGAAAATATCCAATTGGTGGGCGACGACATCTTTGTTACCAATTCCGACATCTTAGCCGAAGGTATTTCCGAAGGCGTTGGCAACTCCATCTTGGTGAAATTAAACCAAATTGGTACCCTCACCGAAACCATGGATACCATTGAAATGGCTAAAGAAGCCGCTTACACCACCGTTATTTCTCACCGCTCCGGCGAAACGGAAGATTCTTTCATCGCCGATTTAGCTGTGGGTGTTAATGCCGGTCAAATCAAAACCGGCTCCTTGTGCCGCTCCGACCGTACTGCCAAGTACAACCAACTCTTACGTATTGAAGAAGAATTGGAAGACAGCGCCACATATTTTGGCCCCATGATGGCAGAATATTTTGCCCTCAACGAAGACTAGCACTTGAAAGGTGGGGGATTTCCCCCACCTTTTTCGTTTAAAACATGCCCCTCTCTGGGCATGAGCTCATGAACCCATCAAAAAAGTATTTCTGGACGGAGAAGACCATGTCCATCATTGACGGAAAAGCCACCGCAGCCACCTTACGTGGTGAATTACAAGAACAAGTACAAAAAGCCATGCAAGGCGGCAAGCGCGCTCCTGGCCTCGCAGTTATCCTTGTGGGCGAAGATCCAGCCTCGCAAGTGTATGTGCGCAACAAAGAAAAAGCCTGCGCCGATGTGGGCATCATATCCGTTCCCCATCGCTTGCCTGCAGACACCACACAAGAAGCCCTGCTCAGCCTCATTGCCGAGCTCAATGCCCGTGAAGATGTGGACGGCATATTGCTACAGCTCCCCTTGCCCAAGGGTCTCGACGCCGACGCATGCCTTTTAGCCATTGATCCTGCCAAGGACGTGGACGGTTTTCACCCAGAAAACGTGGGTCGCCTTTCCTTGGGTCTGCCCGGCTTTGTGTCCTGCACCCCCGCCGGCATCATGGAGCTCTTAGAGCGTTATAATCTTTCCCCCGCCGGTAAAAAAGCCGTCATCGTGGGCCGCTCCAACATTGTGGGCCGTCCTTTAGCTTTATTGCTTTCCCAATCCGGCCCCTTTGCCAATGCCACTGTGACCATGTGCCACAGCCGCACGGCAGACTTAGCCAAAGAGTGCCGCGAAGCAGATTTCATCTTCTTGGCCCTTGGTAAAGCCAACTTCCTCACGGGAGATATGGTGAAGCAAGGTGCCGTCATCATCGACGTGGGCATCAACAGAACCGACGCTGGCCTTGTGGGCGACGCAGACTATGCTTCCGTGGCTCCCAAAGCCGCCGCCATCACCCCTGTACCAGGCGGTGTGGGCCCCATGACCATTGCCATGCTCTTGAAGAACACTGTGCAATCTTGGGAAAAAAGAACAGCATAAATAAAAAGCTCTCCGTAGAGAGCTCCTAAAGATGCAGACTATACATTGCGGCAAAATATTACTTTCAACGGTAATATTTTGCCGCAATTAAAGTTTTCCTTACCTTTCTCTCATAGCCCATTCAAAAAGTGTGAGATGCAAGGAAGTAAAAAAAGTCAAGGCGCAAAATGTATTAAACATACATGAGCGACTTGACTTTTTTATACTGACGACGCAGATTGCGCTTTTTCAAGGGGCTATTATAAGGATAATAGCTGCACCGCCGCCAGATGGTCCAATTCCTCAGCAAGAGCCAAAGCCTCACGGCAATCTCTACCCACGCAGGTAAGCCCATGTCGCGACATCCAAATGGCATCGTTATCCACGGCGCACTGCCCCACCGCTTCAGCCAGCTCCACAGAACCGGGAGCAAAATCATCCACAAAACCCAAATGAGAGCTGAGCAAACCGGCTTCAAAGACAGGTATCTGCAAAAATTTCTTCTTCCACGTGCTACCAAGCTTTAGTTGTAAAGCCAACAAATGACGCGGATGACAATGCACAATGGCTTGTATATCGGGGCGTTGAGCATAGATATGCACATGCATGAACCCTTCCGAAGAAGCCTTCACACTTTGCTCTGCTTTATACACCATGGCACCGGTGGCGCTGATAATGCAAACATCCCTTTCACGCAAATAGCCCTTGGCTGCGCCACTGCGAGTGATGGCAATGTGCTCACCGGCGCGCACCGACACATTGCCGTTAAAACCTGAAAGTAAATTCCTTTGCCACGCATCGCGGCACAATTCGCACAATTGTGCATACAGTATGGGAGAAAAAGTCATACAAACCTCTGCTGTGATATTCAAAAAGCATTGCCCTAACAGGATATGTCCATACTATATGCCACCCCCCTTGTGGGCAAGACTTTTACACAAGAATATATGCAAAAAGACAAAGCAAAGCCAAAATCACCGTTACCATTTCCCTCTTGCCTATATTTAAAAAAGCAGATATACATATCAAGCTTTCTTGATAACCCCATGAGGAATATATGTCCGTAGCCCTAAATTACTTCAAAGCCCTTGCCGATGAAACGCGCTTACGCCTTTTGCATGTGCTGGCCCATTATGAACTTTCCGTCAATGAATTGGTAAGCATACTACAAATGGGACAATCGCGCATTTCGCGACATCTAAAAATTTTAAGCGAAGCGCACCTCTTACAATGGCGCCGCGATGGGCTGTGGGTTTTTTATACCGTGAGTAAAGAAGGCCCTGCGCAAGATTTCATCAAGAGCATACTGCCCTTTGTGGATGCCAGCCCCCTCATGCAAAACGATGTGCACCTCGGCGCCCGTTGCATAGAAGAAAGAGCCCTGCGCACACGACAATTTTTCAATGCCATTGCCGAAGATTGGGATATGCTCAATGAAGAAATCCTCGGTAGCTTCGACCTGGCCGAAGCCGTATGTGCCGCCATGCCACAGCCTTGCAACTTGGCGGTGGACCTTGGTTGCGGCACGGGTTCTGTGCTGGAAAAAATCCTCCCCAAAGCGCACAGCGTGGTGGGTGTGGATGGTAGCCCGCGCATGTTGGAGCTGGCAAGACGCCGCTTTGCGCCGGAAAATAGCACCGCCGCATCTCCGCAAGAAGAGCGCGTTTCTTTGCGCATTGGCGAGCTTGACCACTTACCCTTGCGCGATGGCGAAGCGGATTTTGCCTGTATCAATTTGGTATTGCATCACCTTTCAAGCCCATTGCATACGCTTAAAGAAGTACAGCGCATCTTGCGCCCCGGCGGTTATGTGTTCATAGCTGACTTTGATAAGCATAATAATGAAAAAATGCGCGAAAATTTTGGCGATCGCTGGCTTGGTTTTGACCAAGACACCATGCAAAATTTCGTGCAAGAAGCCGGCCTTACCTTGGCCCATATACAACGTAGCAACCTACAAAAAAACCTCGACCTGCTTCTGGTCGTGGCTAAAAAAGATAGTTAAAGGAGTTTTCCCATGTCTCAAGCACAAGCCATTGATTTAAGCCTTTCCTACAAGGTGGCAGACATTAGCCTTGCCGATTTCGGTAAAAAAGAAATGCAACTTTCCGAGCGCGAAATGCCCGGCCTCATGCAGTGCATTGCCAAATACGGCGCTTCCAAGCCCCTCAAAGGTTTAAAAGTTACCGGCTCTTTGCACATGACCATCCAAACAGCTCTGCTCATCCAAACCTTGTATGAATTGGGTGCTGACATTCGCTGGGCTTCTTGCAACATTTTCTCCACCCAAGACCATGCCGCCGCTGCCATTGCTGAACTTGGTTATGCCAAAGTTTTTGCTTGGAAGGGCGAAACCTTGGAAGAATACTGGTGGTGCACAGAGATGGCCATGACATGGCCCGATGGCTCCGGCCCTGACCTCATCGTGGACGATGGCGGCGACGTGACCCTCATGTTGCATAAAGGTGTAGAAGTGGAAAACGATCCTTCCCTCTTGGAAAAAAAGTACGACAATAAGGAATTCCAAATTGTCATGAACCGCTTGGCCCTTTCCTATGCCAACGACAAAACCCGTTTCCAACGCCTCACCGCTCAAATCAAAGGTGTTTCTGAAGAAACCACCACAGGCGTGCATCGCTTGTATCAATTGGCTGAAGAAGGCAAGTTGCTCTTCCCGGCTTTCAACGTGAATGATTCCGTAACCAAGTCCAAATTTGACAATCTGTATGGTTGCCGCGAATCCTTGGCCGATGGCATCAAGCGCGCCACCGACATCATGATTGCCGGTAAAGTGGTTGTGGTCATCGGTTACGGCGATGTGGGCAAAGGCTGCGCCCAGTCCATGCGCGGTTTTGGCGCTCGCGTGCTCGTTACCGAAGTGGACCCCATCTGCGCCCTGCAAGCCGCCATGGAAGGGTATGAAGTGACCACCATGGAAGATGCGCTGGCCGAAGGCGATATTTTTGTTACCTGCACAGGCAACTACCATGTCATCACCGGTGCCCATATGGAAGGCATGAAAGACGAAGCCATCGTGTGCAATATCGGTCACTTCGACAATGAAATCGAAATGAGCTACCTGGAAGACACCGACGGCATCACCTGCCTTAACATCAAGCCCCAAGTGGATAAGTGGACCCTGAAAAGCGGTCGCTCCATTGTGGTTCTTGCCGAAGGTCGTTTGGTAAACCTTGGTTGCGCCACAGGCCATGCCAGCTTTGTCATGTCCAACAGCTTCACCAACCAAGTGCTTGCTCAAATCCGCCTTGCCAGCGACAGCACCTTGGAAAAGAAAGTGTACACCCTTCCCAAAGAATTGGACGAAGACGTGGCCCGCTTGCACCTTGAGCGTCTTGGCGTAAAGCTTACCACCTTGACCCAAGAACAAGCCGATTACCTTGGTGTGCCTGTGAATGGTCCCTTCAAGGCTGATCACTACCGCTATTAATAGGCATTGAAAATATAATAAAAAATCCCGGCAGTGATGTCGGGATTTTTTTATTTCAAAAGGCTTAACGCAGTGGATACTATTTTTCAAATGGCTGTGCAAAAAGGGTTGGATACATGGCAAGCCTAGCGACGCAATTTACCCTTTTTCAGCGAACTATTACTCCCACCACCATGCGGCGCGATTCACCAATAAATCAATGTCACCGCCGGCAGCCACATTCAAAAAAGTGCCGTAGCGACGCACCAACTGCTGACTATAAGGATTGGCCTCATACAAGCCGGCAAAGAGTTCAGCATCTTCGGTTAAAAGCTTGTGCGCCGCATCTTGCCTACGTTTAAAAGATGGCGTCACATAGGGAAGTAAGCTTTCATCTTGTGCCAAGGCCGCAAAATAAGCCAAGGATGTGATGAAATTTAAGTTCTGGATGGCGGCCATGGCTTTATCATGCTCTTGCGCCGTGGCGCGAAACACACGGCATCCCAAGGCTTGAAAAAGCTCTTCCACCACGCACGTGGCTTCTTCTGCCGTATCCGGCGCGGGCACTATGGTCACGGGTAAGTCACTGCCACGCTGAGGCTTATTACCAAAAAGCGGATGCGTACCCACTATGGGGCCAGACCAAAACTTTTGCATGGTGGCCAAAGCTTGCACCTTCACGGAAGTTATGTCCACCAAGATGCATTGGGAATTCATATGCGGCGTCAGCATGGCGAGCACCTCAGCCATGGCATGGGCCGGCACGCACAAGAGCACCAAATCCACCCCTTGGCAAGCCTCGGCCACAAGGGGCCTGGTGAGCGGCATATCAATGCCACCCACGGTGAAGTTCAGCTTTTGCAAACGACGCAAAAAGTACGATCCCATGCGTCCGCCACTGCCCACGATGAGCACTTGCCTAGGCACAGATCCGCTCCCATACTTGCCAAAAATGCGGAAAGGATTTTTCCACAACCTTGGTGTCATCCATGGGCACGGCCTGCCCATGCAGGGAAAGCAAGGCCAAAGACATGGCTATGCGATGGTCATTATGGGTGGAGAAAAGTGCATCCGCAGGCACGTGTGGAACCTTACCCAGCCCCACAATACGCATGCCATCGGCGCGTTCTTCCACCTCTACGCCGAGCTTGCGCAATTCTGCGGCAGGTGCGGCGATGCGATCGGATTCTTTAATACGTAAGTGCGCACAATTTTCTATGATGGTTTCCCCTTGAGCAAAGGCCGCCATGACAGCCACCGTGGGCACAAGATCTGGGCAATGGCCCATGTCCACCGTGATACCATGCAAAGAAGCTGGGTGCACATGCAAGCCCTCTTCGTGCCATTGGAAGGAACCACCCATGTTTTGTAAAATATCCATGATGGCTCTATCCCCTTGCAAAGAATCTTCCCTAAGACCCTGCACACATAGAGACTTTTTACCTAAGGCTCCGGCCGCAACCAAATAGGACGCACCAGACCAATCACCCTCCACAACATAGTCTCCCACATGGTACACACTGGGCTGTATGCAAAAACGTGTGGCATGGGGCACAGCTTCGCAAAGGCTTCGCCAATCCACCTTTTGCCACTGATCGCCCTCTTTGCATTCCACGCTAAAATTTATGCCAAAATCTTCCAGAGTTTGCAAAGTCAGCCCCACATAGGGCCACGACACCACCTTGGTGCCACCAAGGGTCACGGTGAGGCCACCTAAATTACGCGGAGCCGCCAAGAGCAAACCGGAAAGATATTGGCTGGAGGCGTCACTATCGATGGTAATTTGATTTTTGCTAAAGGGTGTACCCGTCACCAGCATGGGGGCATGCCCCTCTTGGCCTTCAAATTGTATGGACACACCCAGCTCTTGCAAAGCATCAGTGAGGGATTGCAAAGGTCGTTCATGCAAACGCTCTGCCCCATGGACGCGAAAAGTGCCGGGGCATGTGCTTAAAATGGCAGAGAGCAAACGACAAGAGGTTCCAGATTCATGCATGTCACACGAAATGATCCCCTCCTCATGCAATACAGGCGCAGAGCACGCCCCTAAACCAAACACTGTAAAGGATTTTGTGCCTTCAACATTTTGTGCTTCAGGCTCTTCTGTGATGCTGGCGCCCATGGCCTGTAATACTCCCATGGTGCATTGAATATCACGACTCATGAGAACATTACTCACGGTGGAAATACCCTCTGTTAAGGCTGCCCCCATGAGGGTTCTATGCGAAATGGACTTGGAGGCAGGTGCTTGAACTGTTAACATGTACTTTCTCCTCCTTCCGTATTGGTCACCTGAGGCGTAGCCGCCACATAGGATCCCAGTATGCGGAAAGAATTACATAATCCTTGAATTTTTTGTACCAAGGCTCCGTGGCGTTCTTCCAGTAAATCGCATTCCAAATCGGCAAAAAACACATATCGCCAGCACTCGCCGCTGGAAAGGCGTAAGGGGCGCGATTCCAATTTACGCATATTCACATCATGCTCTGCAAAGGCCGAAAGCACAGAAGACAAAGAGCCTGGCTTATCTATAAGTGTAAAGAGAAGCGAGGTTTTTTTAGCCACAGGCATTGTGCTTGTACTGCGCACCGCAGGCCCCTGCAAAGAAGAGGCATCTTGGCGCGCAATAATCACAAAGCGCGTCCAATTATCCACGCTGGATTCTATGGAAGAAGCCAACACCGCAAAGGAATGCAATTCCGCCAAGGTGGCATTGCCAATGGCAGCATAGCTTTCTTTTTCAAGGGCTCTGCGCGCCGCCGCCGCTGTGGATTCTGCCGGAACAAGCTCCGCCCACGGCACATGCGCGCGCAACCACACATCGCATTGCGCCAAGGCTTGCGGATGCGAAAACACATGGGTGATATCGTTTAAGGACTTGGCATGGCTCAATAAAGAATGCCTAATATGCAACAGCAATTCCGCCTGAATGGACACGGAAAAATTGTAAAACAAGTCAAAGCATTGCCCCACGGTGCCTTCCAAAGAATTTTCTAGCGGCACCACACCCAGCTCGCACCGCCCATCATACACAGCGCGAAATAAATCATGGAAGTTGGAAAAAGGACACATGTCCACGCTCTTTCCCAAATATTCCAGCCCTGCAAAGTAAGAAAAAGTGCCTTCCGGCCCCAGATACGCCACCTGCTGTGGTCTTTGCAAAGATCTGGAAGAAGAAAAGATTTCGCGCCAAATGACATCCACATGCTTTTGCGGCAAAGGGCCTGCATTGTTGGCGGCCAAAAGACTTAAAACCTCACGCTCTCGCTCCGGCTTAAAAATGGCACCACCACTGGCGCACGCCGCCACACCGCTTTCTTCGGCCTTAATGCGCCCCACTTCTAAACTCAGCGAGGCGCGCTTATTAAGCATACGTAATAGTTCTTGATCCACAGCATCAATTTCTTGACGCACATATCGTAATTTTTCAGATAAAGAATTCTCGCTCATGGTATTACACTTCTTGAATTTCTTCGCTGATACGCATACCAAAATGACGCCCTGCAGAGTCGGTATGGCATAAGATTTTATCACCGGGCTTGAGGCTCACCACGCTAATGGGATGCCCTCCGGGCTGGGTTAAGCGTATGGTTTCGGCATTTTGCAAAAACACTGTTCCCACCACATCGCCTATTTTTGCTTCCACAAGAAGCATGGGGCGCACTTCGATTTTCACCCGACCCACCGCCGCCAAGGAGGTGGAACCATCCGCATGCACTATGAGCACATCCTCTCCGGCGCGCAATTCGCCAAGATAGGTGGTTCTGTCTTGCGGCAATTGCGCATACGCGTGCACGGCGCCGGCATTGACCCTAAAGGGACGCGCCGCCACATATTCGTTGTGTTCCGTCTCACCATGCACCAAGAAAGTAAAGGCGCTGGAATTGCCCACCAGCATGCCTTGCCCCCTTTGTAAAAGTGATAAGGTGTCCACGCACACTCTATGCCCAAGACCCACGGCTTGCACCTTGGTCACCACAGCTTCCTGTAATTCCATGCTACCTTGGGATAATTTCAGCTCCTTGATGATGCTTTTCATCTCAGCCACAGCTTCCGGCAAGAGCACCACCATGTTGACGCCGCGCTCTAAAACTCCTGCGGCCAAGCGAGCTTCCACAAGATTGCGCGCCTCGGCGGCCACATGATCGCATTGAGCCAAAATATTTTCCACGGGGATAATTTCCCATCCGGCGGCCAACACAAGCTTTTTCCCTTTTTGTACAGCTTGCACAAAGGCTTCTTCATCTTCCTTTTTTTGCAAAGCTTTGGAGGGCATGTCATCTTCGCTGACCACGGTGCAACGGGCAAGGCTGGCCACGCTTTTCACATCCTTGGCAGGCACAATGAGCCCATCCACGCCGGACTCCAGCGCAAGGGTCACATCTTCTTTGCACAAGGGCACGCTTTTGAACCATACGGCAGTCATATTATTTACCTGCCTCTTGCATCATGGCTAAAGCTTCTTCCACCTGCACATCATTGTGCACAATGGCTCGTAAAGCACGTACCAAATTTATGCGGTCTGGATGTTGGAACACATTGCGCCCAATGGAAAGGCCTGCTCCGCCCGCTTGAATGGAATCATAAGCCATTTGCAAAATATCGCGTGTGGAGTCCATCTTATCGCCACCGGCAATGACCACAGGCACACAGCAGCCGTCCACAACCTTGGAAAAGCTTTCCACAGAGCCGGTATACACCACCTTCACAATGTCAGCTCCAAGCTCCACACCCACGCGGGCACAATGGGCCACCACATTGGCATCGTAACCATTTGTCACCTGCGGCCCACGAGCGTATACCATGGCCAATAAAGGCATGCCCCAACGATCGCAAGATTCTGCCACTTGGCCGAAATCTCTGAGCATATGACGCTCATCTGGGTCTCCAAGGTTCACATGCACCGACACACAATCGGCACCATGGCACAAAGCTTCTTCCACCGTGGCCACAAGGGTTTTTCTGTTGCCATGGGGGCCAAGCACTGTGGAGGCAGATAAATGCACAATGAGCCCCACATCCTTACCACTTTTACGGTGAGAGCAGCGAATAAGCCCTTTATGCATGAGCACAGCGTCGGCGCCGCCTTCTGCCACATCATTGACCACGGTGCGCATATCCACGAGACCATCAATGGGGCCAAGGGTGATACCATGGTCCATGGGCACCAAGATGGAACGTTTGCTACTACGATTAAGGATGCGTTCAAGGCGAATTTGTTTTCCTAACTGCATGGGAATGCTCCTATAGGCTCAAGTTGATAAAAAGTGGCCCCACCGGCGGTCCTTTGAGCTAAAAAAAAGAGGCCGCTGGTTATATACCTGCGGCCTCTCGAACAATATAATTTACAACAAATTATGCATGTCCTTCACCACAGGCGCTTCTAAAATAGCTAAAGAACCAAAAGCCCACTGAGCTTTGGTTAGCATAAAAAGAAGATGTGATGAAAGAAAGTATGGTCATTATTTTTCCCTACATAATTTTGTACAAAGATTTTCTAGCACCTTTTTTCCGGAGCTGTCAACATTTTTTATCTGCAAAACATAACATCCCACAAGAAAGGCCCCTAACACATTCATATTGTACACATATAAAATGCTCTTGAGAGCCATGCCCCAATTCTTTACCCCAAACCCTTTTTCAAGACATTATTTTTCTTGGTACATTTGGGGCCCAATTTTTTATACACAAAGTCCGCCACATTGGCTCCATCCAAAGCTTCCAAGGGAATTTCTGCCCTTGCCATGGACCTGTGGCCTCCGGCTGACCCCAAGGCATCAAAGTGCTTTCGCGCCACATCCCCTATGTGGATACTGCCATCACCGCGGAAAATAATCACCAAGCCATCGTTATACGTGCCGCTCACCGCCACCCAACGCAAACCGTGTACACGTGTGAAAAAATCCGCTATGGCCACCAGCATATCCGGCGAGCGCACAGCTCCCACATGGGCATAAGCGCCTTTTTTACATGTTTGCAATGAGCGAAATGCATGGGAAAAGAGCGGAAGCCATTCGGGTAAATATTCACTGCGTAAAATACGACGCATGAGGGCTTCATCACTATGGCGCGCCAACCACTGAAAGGCCTTGAAATCCATTTCCGTGCCGCTTCGCTCAAAAAGTGCCGTGTCGGTGCGAATGCCATATTGCATGGCTGTGGCCAAAAGCTTACTGGGGCGGATGTCCAATTCACGCAAATATTGCCACAGCATGGTGCAGGTGGCGCCAATCTTTGGGCGAACATCCATATATTCTGCCACATGGCAAAATTCTTGAGGTACTGGGTGATGGTCAATGATAAGGGAAAAAGGAATGCCTTCAAAGGCTTTATTATGGTGCGGTTGCGAATCCACAATGGCGAATCGCTGAAATTCTTCTTGCATTTCCGGCTGCCAACGCACCAAGGGAATGCGTAAATAGCGTATCATGGCCAGATTGTCAGGACGCGTCACCTCATTGGTGCTGGCTATGACGATATCTCGCCCTTTGCGCGATAAAATACGTTTCAAAGCCATGGCTGCGCCCAAAGCATCGGGGTCTGCCGTAATTAAAATACACCAGCGCTCATCTTTGGGTAATGCATTCATCCACTCAAAAAAACGCTGATGTAGCTTTGCTTTTCTACCCATGATTAGCTCTCCTTACCATACTAGGCTATGGGACAAGTAAGAGGCTCTGCAATGTATCCACAGAATTTTCTATACCTTCCCAGCGAAATACTTCTATCATATGTGTAGTTTGCCGTGGCAATAATGGAACCAACTGTGCGATGACCGCCCTTTGTTGCATAGTAAACTGCGTTAAAGGCAAGTGCTCATCATATGCGCCGGGTGCAGACCAGTGCACAAGTTGAACCCTACGCAGTAAATCTGCTCTTTGCAAGATACCTTCTTGTCCAAAGCCTAGCATATGCCCCACATCAAGGCACATGCCATAGCCCCCTTTGGCCTGGCAAAAAAGCTCTGCATCCAGTTTTTGCACATCGGCTTTTGGTAAATTTTCCAAAAGTATTGGCATCTTACACTGAGACTGCCATGTGAGCAAAAACTCTTGTAAAAGCGCATTCACCTTTTCCAAAGAAAACCCCTCGCCCTGTGCATCGGTATTTTCTTTCCACAAAGGCGGGTGTAAAACAGCAAAACGAGGCCGCAAAAATGCCGCTTTCTCCCACACTGCCAAGGCTGTTTTGGCCGCATGCACGCCGCCACCGCCTTTTTTTGCCGAGCGAGACCAATCTAAATCCACAGGTAAATGCACATGCCAGCGCAGGGGCAAGGCGCGCAAATGCGGGGGTAAATCTTGTGCTGTATAGGCAAGACAAGCGCGTGTTTCAAAAAAACACAGCCCTACTTCTTGCACCTTATGCGCCAAAAAGGCTGCGTTTTCTGACACTCCTGCCGGAATAACAAAGGATGGGGCCGCCACGGGCCATGCTGTATTTGCCATTTAGTAGCGCACCATTAATAACGCACCGGGGGACTGGCTTGCATGAGCATACACGCCCCACGAACCATGCGGTATATAAACCACAAAAACAAACATAGCCCAAAAAACACTATGACCATGGCATATTGCACAGCCAATCGTAAAGTGGGATCTGCCCAAAGTTGCGTAAAGTTTTCAATGTGCGTGGTATCTGGTAGCGTTAAAAAACTTTCTCCCACCAAATGCAAAGCTGTGAATCCCCCCACACCCAAGAGCAACACCGTCACCATTATGGAGCGTAAGATCCACGTGCAATGTTGCACTGTGAGCAAAACACCCTCTTTATACGCCACGGAGCGTGACATGAATGCCCCCACTGCCGCCACAATTAAGGAAAAGCCTGTGACCAGCGACAACATGCCGCAAGCATAGTATAATAACAGCGTGGCATTGGAGGTTAAAATGGATTTACCCCCTTGAGTCTTATTCATCTTTTAAAACCTCTGCTGTGTCAGTTTTTTTACCTTTTATTTCAGATATAATAAGCCCCGTCAATGTGAGACCTGTGCCAAACATGGCCAAGGGAGTGATTTCTTCTTG
The DNA here is from genome assembly GCA_964370835.1 of uncultured Desulfovibrionaceae bacterium. GTDB lineage: Bacteria > Desulfobacterota > Desulfovibrionia > Desulfovibrionales > Desulfovibrionaceae > CAYJAD01. The sequence continues at coordinate 9,412 of CAYJLO010000030.1, read as the reverse complement.
TAAGATGAGCGCCGCAGAAAACACAGCCACCACAGGTACCAAGTAAATATACGCGCTGGCCTTCACAGCGCCAAGCACTTTAACCGACCAAGACCATGTGGCAAAGCAAATGGAAGAAGCTATCACTGCCAAAAATAAGAAATTAAGTACATTTATGGGGCGCAGAAAAACATCCATCTCAAAGGTAACGCCTTGCCATGCCACCACCGGCAACATGAAGGTAACGCCATATAAAAAAACCCTCTTGGTGCATAAAGCCATGGTGTAGCGTAATTCCCCAATCATACGCATGAATATGGAATAAAAAGCCCATGTGAGGGCGGCTCCTGCTGCCAATACATCCCCCAAGGGATTGAGCTGCAAATGCACAGCCCCATTAAAAACAATGAGCCCTATGCCACTCATGGCCACCACAAAACCCAAGAAAAATGTCCATGTGAGGCTTTCCTTGGCATAACCACGAAGCATAATTTGCGCCAATAATGCGGTACAAAAAGGTGCAATGGCCACAATGATGCCCACATTGGATGCTAAAGTATAATTCAGGGCAATATTTTCCAACAAAAAATACAAGGTCACACCGCTAAAGCCCGCCCCCATGAAAAGACGCTCTTCTTTAAAACTTTTCACGGGCAGTATTCGCGGATAAAAGGCCGCCAAGGCCAAATATCCTAAGATAAAGCGGAAAAAAAGTACTTCCAAGGGGGTATAATCCGTCAGCAACACCTTGGTGGAAACAAAGGTTAAACCCCACACGGACACTGTACCAAGAGCCACCAAGTGCCCGCGTATTTCTTGCGTCAAAGCCATCATCTACCTTCCAATCACTCACAAAGAGCTCTATTATTAAAAAAAGAGAGCTTACATTAAGTAAAAGCTCCCCTTTTCGTCATGCGCCGGCGCACATATATTTTTATGCCGGTACAATTTGGGCATTTTCCACCATGAAACGCTTGCTCTGACTATGCCTTTCTTGTAACATATCAGCCATATAAGGATGACATGTAAAGAAAAGAATTTGATGACGCTTACCACTTTGGCTCAAATCTAAAAGAGCCTTGGCGGTGCGCTCTGCCCTTTCGGGGTCAAAGTTCACCAGCACATCATCCATAATCACCGGCAACGCTCTGGCATGGGCGGCGTGATTGCGAATATAAGCCAAACGCAAGGCAAGATACACTTGCTCTTGTGTGCCACGGCTCAGCAGCGTGGGCGACACATGCTCACCAAAGGGGGAAACCACATGCAAAGAGCTTTCCTCCAAGGAGGCCGTGAGCCCTTTCCACTTATGATCGGTAATCTGCGCAAAAATATCCGACGCCATGCGAATCACTTGCGGCTGACGCTCTTTTTCAAAGCGTTGCTTGGCCTGCAAAAGCATTTGTCTAGCCACGGCATAGGTGGCCCATTCATTACCGGCCGCATGCAAGCTTTCTTGAATGTTCTTTTCTTCTTGGCGTAATTTGGCCATGGTGTCAGCGTGCTCAAGACCATGCAAAGTGGCACTCACGCCGGCATACTCATGCATTTTTTCTTGCTCTTCACTGAGTAAATCTTGTAATTGCGCCTCTTTTTCTTGAAGAAAAAGCTCACATTCATGCTTTTCGCGTTGGGCAAAGGAATCCAAAAATTCTTGAAAATCTTTGTCGCCTGCCGCCAAACGTAAAGCATCTTCCAAATCATTTTTCCGGCGCTCAAGATCCAAGCTCTCGGTGCGTACATGCGATAAGCGTATGAAATCTTCTGGATTTTCCGTTTGTCCTAGGCGCAGTAAATGCTTAATATTGGCCTCGGCATCCAGCACGGCGGTGCTGGCTTCATGCACTTCTTCCTCTTGGTGCGCCAATTGTTCTTCCAATTGAATGCGCCCTTGCAAGGCCTCGTGGCTGGCTTGAACATCCATAAGAGCTATATCCAAAGCCTGCAACCAGTCTTCTTGATAAGGCTCCGTCGCCGTACTGGCGGGAGGTAAAGGCCTTTGCGCATGGGTTAAAATCTCAGTTAAAGGACGCACAAGGCTTTGGCACTCTTGCTCCATGCGGTCTTTTTCTTCTTTAAGGCGTTGGATTTCCACTTCCACCGCAAGACATTTCTCCATGCACTCCAATACAGTACGTAACATGCGCGGTGAAATATCCATGGTAATGCCCATGTCCATGAGGCTAGATTTCCAAGATTTCAACGAGTCTTGTAAATCTTGCTCACTTTTTTGCAAAGCCTGCACCAGCTCTTCTTGAGATTTTTCCGCCATCTCTAAACTATAGGCACAATTTTGCACGGCAGTGCCAGCCTTGAGACGTTGCTCAAGGGCTTCGTCAGCCTCGCGACACATATGAAAAACCTCTTGCACAGCGGCGAAAATCTGCTCTCTGCCAAAGGATTCCGCCGGCTCTGCATCTTGCAGCTCCAAAGACAAAGCCTCTTCGGAGTCTTGCTCACCTTCCGGCGGCATTTTCGGCTGATTTTGCTCCCGCAGTATTTGTGTAACAGCATCTATGGAACGTAATTTTTCCACATGTTCTTCTATGCTTTTGACAAGCTGAGCCACTTCTTCTTCCACGTTTTGCGCCGAAGCCTGAGCCACCAAGGCCGCTTCCACTCTGGCAAAAAAAGCTGCCGCCGCATCGGGAGAAGGAATTTTTTCCACATGATAGGCACTGAGCTTATCATGCCATTGCAAAAGAGCGCGTTGCTCTTGTTGTTGCGCAGCAATGAGCTCTTGACGGCGCACCTTTAATTTTTCCAAGGTATCTTCGTGCTCCGCTTGCAATTGCTGTAAATCCAACTGCATACGCTCATCGGTGGCGCATTTTTCCCTTTCGCGCTCCAATAAAATTTCCACAGCATCCAAAGTAATGGGGTCTGGATCTGTCACTTCGGCCAAGACGCATTGTTCTTGAATTTGCCCCTCAGCATTGGTGAGGCCCAATTGCATGGCGGTTTTGCGCTCATTGAGGGCCTTCATTTCTTGCTCAAAGCGTTTACGCTCGGGCCCCGAACGTGGCAAACCGCCTGCCAAAAAGGCCGCACCGGCCACCACCACCAAGTATGCAGACCATTGCGATAAGGGCAAGGTTAGGCGCGGTGTAATTTCCACGCTGTGCATGTCAAAATATATGGGTAATGCCAAGCCCGTAAGACCACAAGCCACAATGACAGCACCCATCAGCATGAGGAAAATACTCTTCACCGGCTCCGGAGCGATGGCTGTGTCCATGCGCTGTTGCACTTCTGCCAAACGGTCTTTTTCAAAGGAATAATTTGCATGCAATTGACGCAATGCACGTATGGCTTTGGCTCTGGCATCAATGTGCCCACGGGTGGACGTTTCGCTTTTACGCAAATACTGGCGCATGCGCTCCACACGGCCGCGAGCGTTTTCTTCATTTTCTTGAGCTTGCGTCGCCACAGCTTCCACTTGTTGTGTATTTTTACGAGCCTCTTGCGCTTTCTGCGCCAAAGCCAAGGCTTCTTCTTGTCCATCGCGCAAAGTTTCAAGTTTGGGTAAAATATCCGTCACCAAGGACTGACTTTCTTCTTGCCCGCGCAAATGCAAAGGCATAAGTGTGCGCTGAAATGTCTTCCTAAAAGTTCTAGACGCTTGCTCTTTTTCCGCCAAGGCGGCGGTACTGCTTTCAATATGGCTCATGGAGCGGCGCATATCTTCGCGCACTTCATCATTGACAAGGGCCTCGGGCACAGGCAAATGCGTCAATGTGCTTTCGGCCAATTCCAAAGAATGACGCGCCGCAAGCACTGAAGTATTGGCCTTTTTTAAATGTGTGGTATTGGCCACATGGGCTTGCTCTGTACTTTGAATATGTCCGGCCAAGGCCTCCAATTCACTGCGAGCCACCAAGGAACGGTTGGTGCTGCGAATGCGGTCACAAGTCCAATCGGGCCCAAGTTCCGCCAAATGTTTATATAAATCTTGTTCTGCCCTTTGAATATAGGCCGTTTGCGGCATGAGCCCCTCTTTTGCCTGACGGAAAGAAGACTTTTGCTCGCTTAAAGATTGCAACACAGCGCGCTTTTCCAAAAGTTTTTCATCCACCACCAAATTATCGCGTTTACTTTCTAATTTTTGGTAACGCTCTTTTTGAGTGGCTTCACGTCTGGCGGCATCTTGCAAAATAACTTGTGCCCTTTCCAAACGCCCTGCTCCATCTTCGGGAAAGGTCTCCGCCACAGGCTCAAGGCGACCCAAGGTATTTTGAATGGTGCGCCATTCATCCCATTGCTTCCACACGCCCAATTGACGTTCGGCATCGCGCCTGTGCTTTTCACAAAGGGCCTTTTGCTCACGCACCAAGGCAAGCCCTTCTTCCAAGGTATTCTTGGTGAGGGTTAAGGTATCATATTGCGCACATTGGCGTTTTAATTCTGCCAATTCTTTTTGTACTCTTTCTAAATTCTTCAAAGTATCGTTGATATAAGGCGTAGAACCTTTCACCTTGAAAAGTTTCTCCATGCGCACTTCCAGCTCTTTAAGTACAGCTCCCGGCGAGCGCAGGCCCATACCAAAGCTGGCTCCGTAGAGAGCATGACGTACGCCTTCATCTTTAAGGCTTTCAAAAACCTGTAACTCGCTTAAAGAAAAGCCAAAAACATTACGATATACATCGCGGGTGACGCCGGCCAGTATGGAGTCCAGCAAGGTGCTATCCAAGGCTTGCCCTTCATCATCGCTTATGATGAGCGAATCTCGTCCTTTTTCGGGACGGCGCGTCACATGTATGAGGCCGCGATCTTCCAAATGTAAGGCCATGGAACCACCGGCACTACCCACTTTACCCGGAAGCACTTGCGCATAGTTGCGGGCTTGCGCTTCTTTACTGCGTGCATGGGGATAGCCCGTGAGCATGGTGCGGAAAAATTCTAAACAGGTGGATTTACCGGCTTCATTTTTACCCAAGAACACCGTGAGGCCTTCGGATAAACCCTCCACGCCAATTTGCGAAAAGATGCCAAAATTATCTATATGAAAGGATTGAATATGCATTATCTGCTCTCCATAACATCAACACACAGGCGTGCCGCATCTTCCAAAAGTTTAGCCACTTCTTCTTGCTCCGGACGCACCAACACGGCCTTTGCTCGCGTGTGCCCATACAGGGGCGACAAGGTGCTTTGCACAAAATCGTGACCATCTTTGCTATCTTCTTGCAGTTGTTGCCCAAAGCGTAGCGTTTCGCCCAGCAAGTCATCCCTCTTCAACAACTCTTCCATGGCAAGCAAGGGCGAGGTTTCCACCACTATATCTTTGAGCCACACCACCAGTTCTCCGCCAACTTGCGGGGATTGCGCTGAAATATGCTCTGTGCCTTGAGCTTGCATACGACGGCACAGCTCCGCACAAAAGTCTTGATAGCGCAACTCACCATCCAAAACAGTGTGCCCCTGTAGGCATACACGCACCATGAGTGCCAAAGACTGCGCCGAAGCAGAAGAAGCCACATTTTCCAAGGCCTCTTGTATGAGCTCTTCCACTTGAGTAATCTGCTCCACACCTTCCAGCGAAATATCCACTTTTTCCCAAACAACGGGACCAAGCTCATGAAATTCCTCTGAAATTTCAAAACCTTGCCCAGAAGCAGACAGCTCAGGCTGCACCGTCACCAAAAGACAACCGCGTCCGTGGTTTTCGTTGATATGTAAGCCTTGCGTGTTGCCGGAATAGGCCACAAAGGGCTTTTGTGATAAAATACAACGCTGATGAATATGCCCCAGCGCCCAAGCATCGAGGCCCGTTTGTTGCAAATCTTCTAGGGTACATGGAGCATAGCGGTCGGCCTGAGGCGCACTTTCCACCGAACAATGCAATAAACCCAATTGAAATACCGAGGCATGCTCCCCTTCAAGGCGCGAAAAAGCCTTGGCCAAATTACGTCCCTCACGCGCGGAGGTATGGCTTATGCCATGCACCACAGCCAAGGGCTGAGAAGCAGATAAGGCGGGATTTTTTTCCAAGGCTTCAGGGCGCGCATACACAGCATGATGCTCCATTTCACCGGAAAAAATAGTGGTATTTTCCGGCCACTGAATCATCTTTAAGCGCGAGGAAAGGGGATCGTGATTGCCATGTACAATGAACACGGCAATGGAGAGCTTTTGCAAGCGTGCACAAGCATCGCGTAAAGCCAATTGCGCCTTAAGGCTATGATCATCTTCATTGTAAATGTCGCCTGCCAGCACCAAAAAATCCGGCTTTTCCCTTTCACACAAGGTCACAAGCCTATCCAGCGCAGTGAAGGTGGCACTTGCCAACACATCTCCCAGGGAACCTTGCAAAGAACCACTTTGACGGCGAAGCCCCTTGAAGGCAGCGTCTAAATGTAAGTCAGCAGCATGTATATATCGTACAGGAAACATATTTCTCCCCCATAACCGCCTCAGAAAATTCACAGGCGTAAACCAATCATATGAAAAAGGCCCTTGATTAAGGGCAGGCAAAAAAGCTTATTCTAGTAAAAGTCTAGATTTTTCTCCAAAAAAAGCAAGTCTTTTACAGCTAAACCATGAAGAAAATATTCCCATGGGCATGAAAAAAGGGCATACAACATGCCCTTTGCATTCTTACTTCTTTTGGTCTTTAAGAAGCATGCATTTATCGTAAGCCTCTTTAAGCTTCACATGCTCCGGAGCTGCAATAACCCCTTTGGCTAGGTAAGGAAAAGCTCTTTTGGGAGCATCTGCCGCCATGAAAGCCTCTCCAATAACCAAGAAAACCGCATGCTCATCTCTATAATAGGTCAACGCTTCGGTAAAACAACGGTCAGCATCGCTAAATTCCCCTTGTTTTATATACTTCATGCCATCGCCAAGGGTATGATCTAACTTTAACTTACGAGCACGCACCTCAGCGCGATCTTCTCGATCTTGCGCTTCTTTAGCCACTTTATACACCTTGGCCAAGCATACTAAAAGATGTTTCTCTTGCCCTTGTTGATATAGTAGCTGTGTACCCAGCACGTCAGTAACCACCTTATCTTTACCCACAAGCAAGAGTAAATCACGCAAGGCACCGGCCACGTCTAAGGGTAAAGGAGGCCCTGCCATTCCTTTAAGCACCATAATGAGACCGCCAAGGCAATCCACATCCCTTTTTTTACCAAAGGCAACTTTAGCCCGTGCCAAAATGTCTATCGCTTTTCTTGCATCCATGATTTCTTCCGAAGGTAAAAGTATATGCGCTGATTCCAAGCCAAAAACATGCGCTCTTATCTTCCTTTTTTTAGAGAAAACAAGCCCTTTCGTCAAGCTTAGAAAAGTTGTACGTTGAAAGAGGACTCACGCCCTTACGCTTGAATTTGAACTATTTTCCCTTAAAAAGATCGCATGTGAAAGCCAACTCTACACTCTTGTGGAAAAGAAGGGAGATTTGACCTTGCATGGTCTTTTTGCTACAAGTGAAAAACCTTAAAATTTAGGAACATTTATGGCTCGGATTCTCTACGGTATTCACGGAACGGGGCATGGTCATGCCATGCGCGGCTTAACCATAGCCAGACAATTGGGACAACACGAATTTCTTTTCGTGGCCAACGACGACGCAGTAAAAATTTTGCAGCCGGAATTTAAGGTTCATAAATTACCCAATCTTGGCACCGTTTTTAAAAATTACAAAGTGGACATGCCGGCCACCATTGCCCGTGCCATACCTACCCTTTTACAGCGCGAAAAATATATTCTAGAAACACAACGCCTTATAGAAGAATTTAAGCCAGATGTGTGCATGACAGACTTAGAGTATTTTGTGCCACGCGCTGCCGAGCGTATGGGCTTACCTTGCCTAACGCTGGATCATCAGCACGTCATCACGTGCTGCGACCATGAGCTACCATGGAACATGCTCTTTGATTATTTTGTACAAAACCTTACACCCAAGTACCTTTTTCGCCCCACAGAGCAAAACCTCATCGTATCCTTCTATGCTCCCCCTGTGAGAAAGGAATATACGGCACGTGTGGTTCCGCCCATTTTACGCGACAGAGTACGCCAAGCAAAACCTCGAGATGATGGACATGTGGTGGTATATCAAAGCAATTCCACCCACAGAGCCTTGGTGGATTTTTTGCGCACATCCACAGAGCGAACTTGTTATGTTTTTGGCTATCAAGACCACGAGGGGCAAGAGGGCAATGTGATTTTTAAGAAAAAATCTGAAGAAGTATTTCTAGAGCTTTTGGAAGGAGCTTCGTATGTGGTTCAGGGGGGCGGGCATACTCTTATGACGGAATCCTTATATCTTGGAAAACCCATCTTCACATTACCCATCATGGCCATGATTGAGCAACGCTTTAATGCCTTATATATTGAAAAACTTGCTTATGGTATGCAAGCAAACATGCTCCATCTACACAAAAATAGCTTGCAATATTTTGAGGAAAAATTACCATACTACCAGCGAAATATTCTAAAGCATAATTTCTGTGGCAATGACCTTGTTTTTTCCTTGGTAAATGATTTTATTACCACTGGCCGCCTGGAACTCGAATAAGCTACGTTATAATGAATTTTCAGCAACTTGGAGAAAATGCATGAGTACCCAAAGAATCGATAATGACATCATTGTAGAGGCCTTTAAAGACGCCACGAAGCATGTGCTTGGTTCCATGACACAAAGCATGCCTGAACCCGGCGACGCCTTTGAGAAAACCAATTTTGAAGCTTTTGGCGATATTTCCACCATGGTAACCGTTAGCGATTCCGAAAGACGCATTGCCAGCATTTCCTTTACCATGTCACAAGAAGCCGCCGTTGCCATGGCTGAAGACACGCTGGGAGAGCTGGAAGATCCCGTTTTGGACGTGCAAGAAATGGTGGGTGAAATGATGAATATTCTATCGGGAGATGCACGCCGTCGCCTTTCTGAACAAGGACTCACACTCAGTGGTAGCACACCGTCCATGATTTTAGGCGCCAACCACGAAATCGTGCACCCTTGTGCCGGTAAAACCTTTGCCATTCCTTTTACTCTTCCCATGGGATTTTGCGTCGTGGAATTCAACTTTGAAAACTTATTTAGCGATTAATTGCTTCTTTTATGGTTGAAAGAGGACAGGTTTAGCCTGTCTTTTTTTTGCCATAAAACTCCCCTCATTCGCCGCACATGACAGCAACGCAATCGACTGTACAATACATTGACTGCAGTTCTTCACTGACATGGTAAGGACTCAACATATTCCACCGCGTGACGGTATTATTTTTACGACGGAAATTTGTAAACATATTACCAAAAAAAACAAAACCTCTGTGCTCTGCAAAAGCTCATGCGTAAAAAAGGGTGAGACGCAAGGAAGATAAGCTCTCCAAAATGCGTTGTATAAGTGATACACGAGTCTTTGGAGCACTTTCGGCGCGGCAGGTTTTAACATCTTTCAACGCGAAGCAGGCCAAGCGAAATACGCCG